>MEOR01000001.1:0-213 GCA_001769295.1 Bacteroidetes bacterium GWF2_49_14
CGCAGGCTCCCGGAATCAATATAAATAGTATCAGTATCAGATTCTTCATGCTGAAAATATGTGCGGGGTAAAAATAGCATGGATTTTCCAATTCCGGCTCTTTTTCGCATCTATATGATCAAGTGACCCTGCTGTCATCCTGACGAAAGTCAGGATCCCCGAAGTGGGTGTGGGTGTGGGTGTGGGTGTGGGTGTGGACGCCCCTGTCATCCT
>MEOR01000001.1:235-8677 GCA_001769295.1 Bacteroidetes bacterium GWF2_49_14
CGGCCTTGTCATCCTGACGAAAGTCAGGATCCCCCGGCTTGGTGCTCCGAGGGAGGAGATCCCGGCATGCGCCGGGATGACAGGGGGGCGCCGGGATGACTGGGGCGTTGTCATCCTGACGAAAGTCAGGATCCCCCGGCTTAGTGCTCCGAGGGAGGGGATCCCGGCATACGCCGGGATGACAGGCTTTCGCCGGGATGACAGGGCCGTGCGTTGTCATCCTGACGAAAGTCAGGATCCCCAGGATGGTGCTTTGAGGGGGGAGATCCCGGCATGCGCCGGGATGACAGCCTTTCGCCGGGAGGACAGGGCCGTGCGTTGTCATCCTGACGAAAGTCAGGATCCCCCGGTTTAGTGCTCCGAGGGAGGGGATCTCGGCATGCGCCGGGATGACAGGGGGCGCCGGGATCACAGGCTTTCGCCGGGATCACAACCCGGTGTACCAAAAAAAATCCCATCTTTGGGAAAATTTATCCTGAAGTGCGGAAAGTATCGGCCATATTGGGGTTCACCTTGTTAGTCATTTCAGGCAGCCTGATGGCCCAGAAGGAGGGTGCGATCTGGTATTTCGGGCAAAATGCGGGGCTTGACTTTAACCAGTATTATCCGAAGCCCCTGACCGACGGCAAGACGGAAACCCGCGAGGGCGTTGCCACAATCTGCGATAAAGAAGGGAATCTGCTGTTTTATACGGATGGCCAGACGGTTTATAACCGCAACCATCAGATGATGGCCAACGGGGATGGATTGTTTGGAGATATCTCTTCGACACAATCCTCCATTATCGTTCCAAAGCCTGGCAAACCACTTGAATATTATATATTTACGGTGGACAAGGTAGGCAGTGATGCTGACCCCGGGAAGGGAGTCAATTACAGTATTGTGGATCTGATGCAGAATTCGCCCCTAGGCCGGGTAACGCAAAAAAATATTCCGCTTTTTCCTGGAAACAAATTTAAGTTCACGGAAAAGATCACCGCCGTAAAACATCAGGATGGCGAGTCTTACTGGATTGTCACGCACCTTTTTGATAACTGGGCTTTCTATGTGATTAAGCTGGACCGGTCTGGCCTGCTGCCTCCGGACATGTATCTTGAGGGATCACAGCACGTCAACACGGATCCGGAAGACCGGTATAACCGCGGCGCCACGGGATATCTGAAATCATCGCCGAAAGGTGATTTTCTGGCGGTTGCCATTGAAAGCCGCAAATTCTTCGAACTGTTTACTTTCGATAATGCGACGGGCAAAATAAAGTATCTGGTTAATCTGCCGGCCGGAAACAGCGACAAGCCCCTGACTCCATTTGCAGCAGCCTATGGCGTGGAGTTCTCCCCGACCAGTAACTTTTTTTACGGTTCCACCCGTGAAGGTGGATTCATTTACCAGTGGAATATTGCCAAGATCAACGATACCTCGGCGATCCGGAACAGCGTCAAAATCATCCGGGAAAACAAATCAGTTTTATGCGGGGCGCTTCAGCTCGGGTTTAACGGGAAAATCTATGTCTCCCTTTCCGGGCAGTCGTATCTGGGCGTAATAAAATCTCCCATTCAGGAAAACTGCCAGTATGAGGAACATGGAGCCAGCCTGGTGGATAATGATACCGGCAAGGGTGGGAAAGGGTATTTTGGACTTCCAACTTTCCTTCCTGATTTTTTCAAGGCCGCTGAGTTTTATTTTGAGAATACCTGCCAAAACGATATAACTGTTTTTTACCTGTCGACCCGTTTTAACATTGAGAGTTTGCCCAACTGGCTCATTTACGATACGAATGGAAATCAGCTTGTTGGAAAGGCTGATGTGAATTCGGAGACTCTTGAGGGAAGTTTTCGCTTTCCTTCAGCGGGTGATTATCTGGTAGAATTGAGGGTGATGCAGTTTGGATCGGAGATTGTTCAGCGCCGGGAAATCACCATACACCCGCTGCCCGAACTGAATTTTGAGGATACTACGAGTCTTTGCAAGGGAAGTGTCGCCAATCTTGATGCCGGGTACGGCGCTTTTTACAGTTGGCGCGACAATGAGAACCTGACTACCGAGCGGTATCGATCGATCGCTTTTCCCGGCAAATATGTGGTTACTGTAAGACATTACAACGGATGCAGCAATACCGATTCCACCGAGGTTGTGCAAAAGCCACTGCCCGTGATCAAGGATACCCTGCTTGGAAAGGCAGCCTGCGGGTACAATAACGGAAGCATCGAACTGCTGATGGAAACGGATACTTCCAACTACATTTTCACCTGGAAAGAGTTCCCGGATAATCATACGAATAAGATCACCGAACTGAAAGGCGGGGTGTATGAAGTGATAATCACCTCGAAAATCACTCTTTGCTCCCTCTCAAGCAAGCTTACCGTATCCGAAGAAAATGCTCCTGATGTCAGGGTCAAGGCTAATATTACCGGGCCGGTTTGTCCCGGAACCAAGGTTACCCTCACGGCTGAAGGCGCTTCCAACTATCTGTGGCATAATCCGGACGGGGAGACTTCCTTTCAGGTTGTTGTTGAGCCATGGACAACAACCACCTTTATTGTAAAAGGTTTTTCAATTGATGCCAACGAGCAGGAGTGTTCCGCATTCGCCGATTTCACTGTTGAAGTTCTTCCGTATGTCCTTCCGGACCTGGGTGCCGACAAGGAAAAATGCGAAGGGGACACCGTAACCCTGAATGGTGGGGATATGTTTTCCTCCTGGGATTGGAGCAGTGGCCAAACCTCACGGGTGATTCACCTGACCCAGAGCTGGCCGGAGCTGGTTCTCACGGTGACCGACCGGAATGGGTGTATGTTCTCCGATACCACGAATGTTTTAATCAAGCCCCTGCCGGAAATCGATCTCGGGAAAGACCGGATCGTATGCAAGGGCACACCGGTGACGCTTGATGCCGGCGAGGCTGACTCCTGGCTTTGGAATACCGGTGATACCACACGAACCATATCCGTTTTATTTACGGATTACTACGCGGTTTCGGTAACCAAACAAGGGTGTTCCGCCTCCGATCAGGTAAATATCAGGATAAACAGCCCCGATTCCCTCCGCATTGATTCCGTTGCTGTTCAGGATGTTTCCTGCTATGGCGCTGCAAACGGAAGCATCCGGATCTTTGTGAAGGGCGAAGGATCGTCCTATCAGTATTCCATTAATGACGGGGATACCTATTTTGAAAACCAGGGATTGTTTGAAAACCTGGATGGCAATGGAGCCTATCGTATCCGGGTTATTGAGGATTCGGTGTGTTCCGTGCGGTCTGATGATGAATTCGAGATCATGGAACCGGAGCCCATCGGGATTGATTACCGCCTGATCTCTCCCAGCTGCGTCCAGTGTGAGGATGGCGAGATCAGCCTGATTATTTCCGGCGGCACCCCGCCCTACTCGGTACTCTGGTCTACCATGGACAGTGTTAAAAGACTGCGGAACATCGGACTGGGAACCTATCCCGTGTGGATCCGGGATTCGCTGAAATGCAGCGCCTACAAGAATATCGATATGGTGATGGGAGAGACCTCCTACTCCATTCCAAATGCGTTCACGCCCAACGGCGACGGAGTTAATGAGAAATGGGTGATCACGGCACTCAAAGACAAGCCCGATTGCATCGTTCAGGTGTTCACCCGGGCCGGACGAAGAATTTTTGAATCGGAGAAAGGATATAAAGAGCCCTGGGACGGCAGGGACCCGGATGGCAACCTCGTTCCGGTAGGAAGTTATTTTTACCTGATACTTGTCGAGGAGGGGGTAAAGGCTTTGACGGGCAGTGTTACCGTACTTAAATAGACCAAGAGACTGTGAGACTGTGAGACTGAGAGACTTTAAGACTGTAAGACCAAGAGACTGGGAGACTGGGAGACGGAAGCCTCGTGCCCCTATGCCCCTAAGCCCCCATGCCCTTATGCCCTTATGCCCCCATGTCCTTATGCCCCTTTTCTTTGCTCTTTCAGTGCTGCTGGGATCCCAGGCTTTCGGCCAGATCCATCCTCTCACCGACCAGTACTCGCTCAACCTGTTTCAGTTGAACCCCGCAGTAGCGGGGACTGAGCGGTATGCGCCGCTGACGTTTAATACGCGGCAGCAATGGATGGGCTGGGACGAGGCTCCTGTTACGCAGTCTGTAACCTTTCACACGCGTTTACGTTCAAAGGGTCTTTTTTTCACTCCGCAGGGATTCCGGAACAAAGGGAAGAATTCATTCGGCAAGGTGGGCCTTGGAGGCGGCTTTTTTAACTATACCTACGGATCGGTGGGCACTACCGGCATTCATCTGGATTATGCCTATCATATGATACTGGACAAGGGACGTCTGGCCTTCGGGTTATCCCCCACGGTGTTCCAGTTCCGGCTGAACAATCTGAACCGGTTTGTTTTTCCCGATCCGAATGATCCGGTACTGAGCGATACCACTTTCACCGGGTCGCTTGTGTTTATTGATTTCAATGCCGGAGTGCACTATTATTCCGATGATGCCTATGCCGGCCTGTCGATCGTGCAACTTTTCGGTTCAGCCGTTAAATTCGGGGAATACCGCTTCCCCACCACGGAGGATCCCTCCATGAATCCCGATCTGGCCCGTTCCTTTTATGCCTACGCCGGATACTATTTTAAAATAGACCGTGACATGAAGATTGAGCCCATGGCGCTCTTCAAATATAATACCCGCAACGGGTTCCGATTCGATATCAACGCCACCTTCCACCTGCGCGAGGTTTTTATGGCAGGCGCCGGTTACCGCTGGAAAGAGGGTTTTATTGTATTCGCCGGTCTCCGGCTCGATAATTTCGCCATAAAATATCTTTTCGAAATCCCGCTCACCTCGCAGGTTCCCGGACGGTTTACCTCGCACAGTATTCAGCTGGGGTTTAATCTGGGGCAGCCGATTGAATAATTGGCTCGGCAAAGCCTCGCTAATTGGTTCGGCTAACGCCTCACTAATTAGGCCCTGGCCCAATTAGCGCGAAGCGCCAATTAGTGAGGCGTTAGCCGAACCAATTAGCCGACCGCAGGGAGGCCAATTAGCGAGGCCTTGCCGAGCCAATTACCAATTTCCCTTGTGCAGAAGCTGTGCCGCTGATTTTATACAGATACATGCCTGTGGGTAACTTCGCTACCTCACCACACCTCAACAACTCCTCACCACCCCTCACTTCAAAGTTCCTGCGCAGCACAGTTTTCCCTGTGAGATCCATGATTTCGAGGGTGAGTGTTCCTTGGCGTGCATTACGGACTTCGATCCAGGCTTCGGTGGATATCGGATTGGGGAATATACGGACGGAGGGTGCCAGTGAGGGTGAAATAGTGGATTGAGTGGATTGAGTGGATAGAGTAAGCTCTTTGTATCCGCGGAGTTTGTTGTAATCCTCCACCCAGACGGGGAAGGTCCAGGTTTTGCCGGCCGCGGACGGGATGCCCGAAAGGATACCCTCGGAGGAGAGGGAGATTCCAAACGGAAAATCATCGGGTATCAGCCTGATATGCTTGCCATTGGCGACCCCCGAAAAATTAATTTCGGGAAAATTAAACTGAGCCTCGCTTCCCCCGGCAACGGCTACGAACCAGTTGAAAAAAGGCCTCATTTCGATGTTTCCGTAAAAGAGTTCAACCACTCCGTCGGGGTAGAGTTTCGCCGCGAAATTGACATCGTAGTTGTGCCCTCCATCACTGACTGAAACGTTCCAGCGTACGATGGCGCAGGTGCTGTCGGCCTTATAGTAGACCCAGTCCTGCATGTGCGGAAGCCCAATATCGGAATTATACCAGGGATAGATCGCGCGGTTTAGCGAAAGGAGCTTGCGTTTATCGATGGCATACGGATACGTGTAGTTGCTGCTTTCAAAGATCAGGGCGCCATCGGTATAAATGGTCATCCGGGTGTAGCTTTTCTCGAAAAACGGGAACGGGAACGGGATGGTCACCGTTACTTTTTCATCGTTGCCAACCACAGGCAGCATGCGGGTTTCCGTGATGGTTGGAAAGGTATCGCGGCAGGGTTCCTCGCGGAAGTTGCGGTTGAGCGGGAGCCATTTATAGGGCGCATTGCCTCCGGTAACGGCAAGTGTTGCCTGGTAGTTATCCCCGGCGGTGGCAAGGGGGAGGGTTGTTGTTGAAACGGCAGGCGGAGCGTGGTTTGGGGTAAAGGTTACCTTATAATCCTGATAGCCGTTCTCCAATGGGACGTAATAGGCGTCACCATAGTGCTCTTCGGCCCCATAGGTATAATCGATAAAGGAAAAGTAGTCCACCCTGCCCTCGGAGGTTTGCGCGGGATCTTTTTCATTGATAATCAGAAAAAAAGCTGCTTCGCGGCCGGGTTCAAGGAAGCTGAGGAGAGGGGATGCATCAATACCGATCTCGATATTGCTCCGGTCGCCTGATCCTGAGCCCAGCATGGGATACCCGCCGCCCTGATATCGGAATAAAGGGATATCGAGCACATGATCTGGCTTTGAGGCCTCCGGATTTTGTGCTACCCCAGCGGTGATCCAGAGCTTTGACCGGTTCGTATGGTCGATCCTGACACGCAGTGCCAGATCGGGTTTATAGGATTTGTGAACCCGGGTAACCACGGCTGAGCGCATCCAGATGCCGCCGTTGGCATGGAATCTGGGAAGGAGACGGTAGGGAATGTAGGCTCTTCCCCGGGTTCCGTAGGTTTCACCATAGGAGTTTACACAGTTGAGGGCGCCTTTTTCCCAGTCGAGCATGGTAATCTTCCCGTCGCCGGTGAGGTCGAGATCATTGGTGTATCTCCCGTCACCGTTGAAATCGTATCGGACCGAATCGTTATATCCGACGAAAGTCATGGCGTGTCCAACCGTATTGGCGAACCAGGTGACCATCATTTTGCCGGCGTCTTCCGTTCCTTCCGGAAGGGCAACCCACTGCTGGCCGCCCGATGAAACCTGGAAATTGGCGAGTCCGCCCGGCTCCCCTTCCCCGCCATGATCGTAAAGCCAGCTTTTCAGGGTCAGAAGTCCTGATTCAGTCCCGATATCGATGGACCAGACTCCATCGGTGCGGTTCTGCATGGCGCGGAGGTATTTCGGATACCCCGACATCCAGACCGTATGATCCTCCGTGCCGGTTCCGGTGCCGTAACCGAAGTCCACCACATTCGGGCATCCGGCCGCATCAACAAGGTCCCAGCTATCGAAATAGGATACTCCGATATTGTTTTGGCCTGAATTAAGCATGTTCCACGGGAAGAACAGGGAGAGCCTGTTTTCAGCTTTATATGCAGGCTGATGATGGAGCACGCAGGTTTCATAGGTATAGATATAAGCGATCGAGCTGCTCTGGTTGCAGCTATATCCGTACTGAGTAAATAACGGTGGGAAATAGATTGAATTGGAATTGTCCACCCGGTAGGGCAGCTTCCCCGTTTTCAGCCTATCCCTCAGCTCCAGCTTCGGCAACGCCATGAGCCGCACGCTGTCGTACGCCAACTGCTCCGGGGTCCATTGGGCTAGCACCGTTGCCTCAGGGAGGAGGAGGAGGAGGACGAGGGCGAGGGGTTTCATCACGTAAAGATAGGTAAATGGTTCGGCTGACGCCTCACTAAATGGCTCCCTGCGGTCGCTAATTGGCGCTTCGCGCTAATTGGGCCAGGGCCTAATTAGTGAGCGCAGCGAATCAATTAGCGACCGCAGGGAGCTATTTAGCCGACCGTAGGGAGGCCAATTAGTGAGGCGTTAGCCGAACCAATTAGCGAGGCGTCAGCCGAGTCATTTAGCGAGGCTGTGCCGAGCCAATTACCATCTTCCCCTTGGCAAAAGCACTACCGGAGACTCTGTACAGATATATCCCCTGAGGCAACTCCGCTACCTCACCACACCTTAACAACTCCTCAACACCCCTCACTTCAAAGTTTTTACGGAGAACAGTTTTCCCGGTGAGGTCCATGATTTCGAGCGTGATTCTTCCTGCATCCGTGTTTTTCAGCTGGATCCAGACTTCATCGGTGACCGGGTTCGGATAGAGGGTGACGGAGGATGTGTTCAGGCTGGTGCCCGTACCGGCTCCGCCAGCCGTTTTGAGGGTCAGTGTTTTCGAGGTCCGGAGGCTGTTGCCATCGGTGAGTTCAAGCGGAAGCTGCCACTGGCCCGGTGCGGTGGGGGTTCCCTTAAGGTCGCCCGTGGAACCAAGGGTCAGCCAGGTTGGCCAGATGGTCTTTTCCGCCCCGGATGCGGTATTTGATTTCAATCCCGTGTGTATGTAGTCCATCAGGGTAAAATCAGTATGATTTCCAGTGGAAACCCCTGATATCCAGGGGAAGCCGGGGTTGTAGGTTACATCGCCATAAAAGAACTGAATTCTTCCATCGGGAAGGAGTTTTGCTGCAAACGTCAGCTGTTCATTTCCTGATTGATCCGTGGCCGCGTGCCACCTGACTAAAACCTCAGAGGCCGATGCCTGAAAGGTTACCTTGTAGGCTGCGGAAGG
>MEOR01000002.1:0-383 GCA_001769295.1 Bacteroidetes bacterium GWF2_49_14
CTCCCGATTTTTCTCCGGCAATGAGGAAGTAACGCATGGGATTTTGGATTGATGACGGACGACCGATGACGGATGACCGATGAAAGTTAGGTAAAACGTATGATGATGACTGTTAAAGTGAAAATAAAGGTAGCCAGGAGGACACCGCGGGCGGATTTGAGCAGGTTTTTCCTGATAAATCCGAAAAAAACGAGGAGATCCGGAATGACGGACAGCGAAACGATATGGGTCAGTATACCGAGGTTCTTATAAACGGCAATAAATTCTCCCAGGCTCAGATTGCTGTATCTGACCAGGTAAAAAATAAAAAATGCAAGTACCGGAACCGCCAGGCCAAGGCACAATCCCAGCCAGATTGAATTATATTTAGTTAAACCTGCAGG
>MEOR01000002.1:429-8158 GCA_001769295.1 Bacteroidetes bacterium GWF2_49_14
CACTAACGGGCACCAAAGCCACAAAATTGTTTGCAAGGGCCCATTCATCCGTATCACTGGCGGCATGCTCGTGATTATGAAATTCGCCGGTCAGCCAGAAATACTCCTGCCCGCGGGGATCGGTTCTTTTCTCGAACTCCTCCTTCCAAACGCCCCGGGCTTGCCGGCAAACTCTCATTCCCCTGCACTCCTCAGGACTTATCCGCGGGAAGTTGATGTTTAAACAGGAGTTGGCTGGCAATCCCCGTTCAATCAGGTTGCGGATTACAGGCCCTGCATATTGACTGGCAAGCCTGAAATCGGCTTCGGGAGAATGGTCATCCACAGAAAAAGCAGCGGAGGGAATGCCGTTCATGCAAGCTTCAATGGTTGCAGCTACGGTTCCTGAGTAAAAAAGGCTCACCGAAGCATTCGAACCATGGTTAATACCGGAAACAATGATATCAGGATGCCTGTCAAGTATTTGGTTCAGTGCAATTTTCACACAATCTGCCGGTGTCCCGGTGCAGGCGTAAATTGAACAGGACCCGTTCTCACTGATGGTTCTCAACCGTATGGGGTGATTCATCGTCACTGCATGCGACATGCCCGACTGCCCTGTGGTTGGTGCTACCACAATTACATCACCATGCAGGGAAGCGACTTTTGAAAGTTCCTGTATTCCACGTGCTTTATAACCGTCATCATTGGTAACAAGGATAAGGGGTCGGCTCATTATCTGAAAATATTAGCCCGCTAAGGTAGGAATAGTTTTACTGCCTGTAAAAACGATCGATGGGTTTGAACAGTTCCATTTCAGGATCATCCGTTCTCAGTTTTCGGGCGGAGATCCTGCTTATCAGGTTAAAGGAACATAAGGAAATTTGCTTAAGGTCGCCCCTGAGCTTTGCGGAAACCATGGTATCTTTCGCCAGAATGGAGTCTTTGAGCGATATCATAAGGTTATTCAACAGGATCTCCCTGATCGTTCCGGAATCTTCATTGTCGCCAATATACCGGTCAAGCGCACGCATGAGTATCAGCCACGGATGAGGATAATCCTTGAAATCAAATCGGGCGTAAAGAGTAAACGGCGTGATAACCCCGTGAGTATAGTCATCGGGGAAGTCCCGCAGGTCGTCGGTCAGTTGCATGATCAAGCCTGATTCGAGCATAAGATCCTCATTCAGACCGGTCCTGAAATTTCCACTGAAATAATCTGCAATCATCAGTGATAACAATGACTTCAGAGAAGCATGTGTATAGAGCTCAGGCCATTCGGGATTGGCGGATTTCAGGTGCGCTGCATCAGCCGTTTGTGAGAAATGAAGCATATAGAGGAGCTTTTGAGCCATCGGTCTCGCAAAATCCGGGAACAGGCCGTACAGCTCCATCAAGGCTTTCCTGATTTCGGCCAGACCTGGAGATGCGTCAGCGCTTACATTCTTGCTAAAATCCCCACCAATCCAGTAATTCAGGGCCCCGGTCATCTCCTCTTTCTCCGTGATTGAAAGATGATCGGATGAATCCAGCAGGTCATCAACAAGGGGATGGAGATACCCGAAATAGAAACCCGCCCTGCAAGCCAGATCTATTCTTCCGGTGGCATCCTTTATCGATGTCTCATCGGTGAGATCCGTGAGCGCATAAAGGAAGGTTCCGGCAACTGCCCGGAGAATTTTTGCGATACCGCCATTTTTAACGATTTCTTCCGGTAAATGTGAAGCTGCATCATGAATTTTGGCTCTAATCCATACATCCATAACCGGATGCGGGCCCGGCCAGGGAGGGTGAATCCGACTGATAATGGCATCCAGTACCTGATCGAGATCGGAATATGTGCCATTCAGGCGATAATGGCGAAACTGGAAACGATGTGCCTTCAGAAAAAGATCTAAATACTTGCTATTTCTATGCTGCACCTCGCTTTCCTGATATATGCGCTTACGGAATATGAGCAGGCTCTTTCTGATCTCCTTCTCAAGGTTGAGCCGGCCAAACATAAACCAATCATTTCTTTTCAATTGAATGGTAACGGCCTTTTCCATTCGCTCCAGACTGGTCATAAGGTCCCCGGGCCTGGCATAATTCAAACTCAGATGTTGCCGGGCCCTGTCGCTCAGAACCTTGTAATCATTAAACGCTTCATAATAAATATCGGGGAACCTTTGCTCAGTATCCATGCAAAAAAAATAAGGCGGAAAATAATCATTTCATTGGAACTCTTTTGTCTAATTTTACCGCCCGCTGCTTACGCATATGAAGATTGGTTCAGGAATATCTGTTTTCATCCTGCTGCTGGGTGTAATTACTTCCGGCTGCAGCGAGTCTGTCGATGTGGTTATGCCCGGCTCATCGGTTCCGGTTATTTATGGAGTGCTGGATATTAATGATACCGTGCACTACATTAAGCTCTCCAAAAGTTTTGCAGGCACAGACGATCCCAGGACCCTGGCTTCGGATCCTGACAAGGTTTTTTACAAGGATGCAACGGTGTTTTTGCGTGAGACATCAGGATCCCGCAAGTATACCTTTACCCGGATGAGCGGACCGGAACGCAATGAGGGATACTTTCCCGGGTTGCCGAATGAGTCTTACAAGCTGACCGGCAGGCTGCAGAGCGGGTTTTATGAACTCGTGGTTATTCTACCCACGGAAGGTGACACGCTCATATCAAGTTTTCACCTCATGGACACCTTCCAGGTCCTGTACCCGAAACCCGGGTTCAAAAGATTCTATTTTTACGAAGATCCCACCCTTTTCTCCTGGCCCGATTATAACGAAGCAGGACTCTACGAATTATCTCTGTCCTTTACTTATATGGAATTTCTGAAATCAGGGGAAGAAACCATCAGAACCATGCATTTCAGCCGGCAAATGGATCCGGAAGAACTTGAATATGAGAAAACACATTTCAACTACCGCTTTTTCTCGGATCCTTTTTTCTCCTTTATTGCCACCCAGGTCAGAAGGGATGAACAGGTTGACTACCGCAAACCGGTTGACCTTACCATTGCAATTACTGCAGCTGATACCACTCTATCCCGATATTTGAAATGGTTCGATCTGGAAATTGATGACCGGATAAACCCTAATGGCAATATTCCAGGTGCCATCGGTGTTGTGGGTTCAAAAAACACAGTCCGGTACAATGGCTTGATCTTCTCAGGGCGCGCCCAGGATTCATTAATCAGGGGACGTTATACCCGGGACCTCGGTTTTGTTGCCAACAGCGAATGGTAACCCTATGAACCAACTCCTGTCACGGCTGGCTGCTCCTCTCATCATTGCTTTATCAGGGTGCAATCCTATCGACCGTAATCCACCTGATTGCCTGGTCCGGGTATTCCCGGAGCAGGGTGACTCCCTGACTGTTTTTTTGTTTGACGGGGCAGGCTCAGTTGATGACATGACCGAACCCTGGCAATTGAAAATCCGGTGGGATGCTGAAAGTGACGGAAAATGGGAGACTGATTTTTCAATTTCAAAGCAGTTTTCATGGCGGTTTCCAACTAACGGCCTCTATTCGGTAACCGGGGAAGTTCAGGATGGAGCAGGCAACCGGTCTACAAACACCTTTATTGTTGACGTCAGGGAGGTATTTCGGGACTCTTCATTCACGGATTCCAGGGATGGCCGGCCTTACCCTGCGGTCCTGCTGGTTAACCGCTGGTGGATGAGCGAGAACCTGATGTATGGACAAAAAACCGAGGATTTTGTTATTACGCGACCAAATGGCATTATTGAATACTATGCTGATCAGAATGATGAATATGGAGCTTATTATACCTGGAGTGAAGCTACCCGCGAAGGGGAAGATTCCGTGGCCGGGATCTGTCCGCCCGGTTGGCGTTTGCCGAGGAAGAAAGATATCAGGGAGATAAATGATCTGGTTTACTTTAAAAAAAACCTTGGGAAATACCTGCTTGAGGACGGCATCCTGGGGCTTGATCTCAGGCTGAGCGGGCGTTTTGTCCGGTCGGCGGGAAAATGGGACGGTCAGGGTTCCCGCTCAAGTTTATGGATCAACGACGGCACTAAACCAGGCAGATTTAAAAGCTGGGCTCTCTATCGGAATTCATCCGAAACGGATGCGCTGGCGATAGTTTATGAAGGAGATTGGGGTGCGGCAGCCTATGAAGGCTGGCCGATTGATTGGGGCGAATTCAATTATGGACAGGTAGCCTTACCCGTGCGATGCGTAAAAGACTATCAATAGAATACTTTGCGGTCCTTGCCCTGATTCTTGCCGGTCAGGGCTGCCGGAACGATATTGACCTGGTGCTTTCGTCGGACCCGATTCCGGTGGTCTATGGCATAATCTCACCGGATGATTCCATACATCGGATTTACCTCACCCAATCAATCAACCCGATGGATTCTCCGGGAAATTTGACGGCTGCCCCTTTTGTGGTGACCGTTCCTGAAGCCGATGTCTTTCTGGAGCTCAGGACGCCGGAAGGTTTGGTAATTGAAAGAAGCCGGTTGAGACGGGTTCAGGGTCTTCCAAGGATGGAAGGAATTTTCCGTGCAGAACCGAATGTCCATTATGAATGTGCTGCGATGAATATCATTGACCCTGCTCCCGGGACAATGGTTCTGTATACCCTGACAGTTGCCCTTTCAGGAAACCCTCATTTCCTCTACGCTGAAACTGAAATTCCACCGGAGCCTTCCCTGCAGTTTGGAAAGGGTTTGCACACCCATACCCCGGTAAATCTTTTCCCGGAACAAACCGAAAATGAAATCAGTATTTACCTGCCTGATACACTCTGGACCGAGTTTCATGTGGTAGTCCATTATTTTGAAAAAATCAACCAGGACTGGCAGCACCAAAGTATCCGGTATAAACGAAACTATCCGGCTGTTATCCGAAACAGTGATACAAGGACTGATCATTTCAATCTCGATGAGGGTTGGTTTTTCACCCTGATTATCAACAATATCAAGAAGGACCCACTGGTTCAGGCAAGGCGGTTTGACCACATGGAATTTGGTGTGACTTATGCCTCACGGGCTTTCAACGATTATTATCGGTCCATTCAATACGAGTCTGATCTCGATAATTCCCTCTATTCCAATATTGTTTCAGGTATGGGACTGTTCTGCGCTTCTAATTCAAGGCATTACAGTGGTTTCATGTTAAATCCCCGATCGCTTGATTCCCTCATGAATGGGATCTGCACCCGAGGTTTAAAATTCGTGGAATAAATTTTTGTCAACGGTTGAACAACAGTTATGTATGTATATATTTGTTGAGGAAGTCGGTAACCTCAACCTATGCATTATCTGTATCGAATTGTAATACTGATCATTGCATTTCTTTCTGTGACCTTCAATTCAATAGCTCAGGTTACAGCAGAAGGAAAATTCCTGATATTAAATGGAGTTGACCAGCACATGGTTTTGAAAAATCATGCTGATTTTAATATCGATACAGGGGAAAGTTATACAATGACTTTCAGGATCTGCCAGGCGGATTTCGAGGCCACCTCCCGGGTTATCAGCAAAGGAAATCCCTATGTACCCGGTGGCCGGTATGAGTTCTGTTCTTATAGTTCTGCACTTAAGCCGAATTTTGGACTGAACCTGTACAACTCTGAAAACAGGAGCCTTGGCGCCGCCTATGCTGCAACACTTCCTGCCGGTTTCTGGAATCACGTGGCATGGGTATACCACCGGGAGGAAAAGACATCGAAGATTTACATTAACGGACAGCTGGTCAGTACCAGCTCAAGCAGCCAAATAGGGAAATATAAAATTGAAAATTCCTGTGATTTATTGGTCGGATGCGGGATTACCGACCCGGATGATCCTGTAAAATATCAGTTCTGGCGAGGTTTTATGGATGAGTTGCGCATTTGGAAAAGAGCCCTGACCGGGAATGAAATCCAGGCTGATCAAACCGCTGCAAAGCCAAATTTCTATGGGCTGGTGGCTGCATATGACTTCGAAAATACTGCTTCAGGAACCGTAACAGACATTTCAGGCAAAGGACATGGCGGGCAGATGTTGGGGTTTGGCATCCGGATGGTTCATACCGATCTACCGGTAGGAATTGGCGAAACCGATGAGCGCCTGTGCGGTTTTCGTATCATCGCCGATCCGTTCCCTGAAACCCTTACCGGGACCACCATAAGCCTGGTTGGAAGTACAGACTTAAAGGATGTTACGCGAATAAAGATCTACCACACCGGATCGTCTGAAAGGTTTAACATAAGCACAGCCAGACTCCTGGCTTCCGTCATTCCCACAGGATTTAAAACCATTATTACGGGCAACTGGGCATTGACTCCGGGCGAGAATTACTTCTGGATTGCGGTTGACATCCGTGAGAGCGCCAGGGAGGGTAATCTGGTGACCGGGTCAGCGTTATCCTATAACACCAGTAACAGCACCTGGTTCTCTCTCCCGGAGGATAAAGGAACCAGAACCCTTCTCCTGGCACACAAGTTGTTGTTCTCAGGTGGTGATGCAGGCTCTAAATATCATCGGATTCCGGCAATAGTGACTGCCCGCGATGGTTCTCTCATCACGGCGACTGACAGGCGATGGGATTATCCGAATGATCTGCCAAACCATATTGATATCGTTATCCGTCGCAGTACCGACAAAGGGCGGACCTGGAGTGATGCCTTAACTCTTTACGGGGAAGGAACGGAGACCGGTTTTGGCGATGCCGCGCTCGTGGCCGGTCAAAAAAAAGGAACCATCATATGCCTGTTCGCCGGAAACCGCGGATTCTTCTCTTCCGGTTCTGCATCCCTGATCCGGATATATCAGTCGAAAAGCCACGATAATGGACTCACATGGAGTGCTCCATCGGATATCACGGATCAGATATACGGGCCCGGATGCCTTAACCCGATGACCCAGGGATGGCAGGGCGCATTCGTTACCTCCGGAGCCGCCATTCAATTGCGAAATGGCCGGCTCATGGCCGGATTGGTAGTGAGGGAAAACTTTTCCAGGAATGTTTCAAGCTATGTGATCTATTCCGATGATAATGCCCGTACCTGGCAGGTTTCTCCAGGCAGGGCTTCATCGGAAGGCAATGAATCCAAGATTGTGGAACTCAATGACGGAAACCTTCTCATGAGTATCCGATCCGGACAAAACCGGGTATTCAACCTTTCGCGCGATAAAGGAATGACCTGGGGTTCCCCATTCACCCAGCCTGCGATACTGGATCCCAGTTGCAACGGTGACCTGATACGATACACCTCAATTACAGATGGTTATTACAAGAACCGATTGCTTCATTCCATTCCGTACGCCACAAACCGCACTAATGTCAGCGTCCTGATAAGCTATGACGAAGGTGAAACCTGGCCGGTGAGAAAAACCATTTATCCGGGGAAATCAGCCTACTCATCCCTGACCGTGCTCCAGGACGGCACCATCGGCATGTACTATGAAGCTGGTGAATATGAAACCTATCAGATGTATTTTGCCCGCTTCTCCCTGAGCTGGCTTACCAATGGTGCGGATACCCGGATTGACGGGGTGTCAAAAAGCCTCGACCTGGCTGAAAAACCAGCTATGGCAATGCCGGTTCTGTCGCTCTACCCCAACCCCGCAGTGAATGTGGCATATATTTCGGGTATAACCGATAATACAACACATATCGGGCTCTACAACTCCGGCGGACAATTACTTAGAACTACGGTTGCCAGGGATGCCCCGAATCCGGTTCAGATTTCCATAGAAGGATTACCTTCCGGCATTTACTTTACCAGAATCGAAAACT
>MEOR01000003.1:0-42336 GCA_001769295.1 Bacteroidetes bacterium GWF2_49_14
ATCCTCCGACCAGGTAACCATCAGGGCACCTTGTTTTACTGATCCCCGGATCTCCGGCGACATTTTCTGATACTGAGCATATCCCGGCATATCCTTCAGCCGGTCCTGCGCCTGTACCATCATCAGGGATCCCGCCATAAGGGTCATCCCCAGACACATCAACATTCTTTTCGTGGTTTTCATTTTCATAGTTTTAGCTTCCCAAATTTGATAAAGATATTCCATAATGTTCCGGTTCTAGAACATAAATCGTCAGTCATCTTTCACACATCGTAACGCCTGAAGAAGATTCCCAGAAGCATTGAAGCCCCAGGTGACGCTATTATTCCTGGAGTCAAATGAGACCATCCAATGGGTCAGTGTAGTGGCTGTCGGATGCGAAACCGACCAATAATAGCCATACGCATCTTTTCCTGAATACACAGCGGAGGTTGGGAACGTCCCGTTTCCCTTACCCCCGAGTGTCGCTCCGAAATCCGACTCGCCTCCCGGCATCAAAGCTTCATAAAGTTTTTCCTCCGGATAATTAGCAAATAGTTTCTCCCAATCTTGCCGCGTCGGTGGCCTCCATCCGGGCGGACAACAACCTCCGAGCTGTCCCACAGTATACAAATGCCCGTATTCAAAATAGGCAGGCCAGTTGTTTGTCACCGGTGACCGGTACCAAAGGGCCGTATCCCCAAAACAAACATTCTTTGAGAACCACCATTGATCTCCGATCAGAACGGTACCATAATACTCATAATTCAGCCCGTGAGAATCTTCACAGATTCCGGTAAGGTTGGTCCCGTTGCTGATATGGATGGTAATCGAACAGGTATCGGTATCACCAGGAGGATCCGTCAGCAAAAGTGTCGCTTTGTAAACCCCGGGGTTAGCATATTGGTGATAAGTAATCACGTCATGAACCGGTTCAGTATCCCAGACACCGTCACCATCATAATCCCATCGGTACAACATCTCGGTGGGCGAAGATTCCTGATCACGGCACCACCAGCAGTCAAAGCGGAAATTCGTTTTTGTATTCCCCGTAAACGTACTGACCTTGAAATTCGCCCTTGGCGGCTGGTTTTTATGGTATAGCCTGATTTTCATGACCGTATCATTGGTCAGGCCACGGTAACTTTTAACCTGTAACCTGACAAAGGCAAAAACATCCTCGGGGAATGAATTTATCGTGACCGGTTCCCTTAGCCATTCAGTATCCCAGATCCAGTCATTGTTCCAATCCCAGCGGTATAACAGGCTTTTTTCGGGGTTATCCATATCAACTGAGGCAGATGCATCCATTTGAATCGGGGTCCGGTACGTGACCGAATCGGGGATACAACGGAAACTGGCCAGCAGTCTCGGATCATTCAGATTGACATTCAGGGAAGCATTGGCTCCGCTATACAGGCCCGAAGGATCCCCGACCTCAACCCGGGGTTTGTAAAATCCAACCACAGGATAAACATGATGAATCCTGATGCTATCCGTGAGCCCGGTATCCCAGGTCCCGTCACCCTCAAAATCCCATCGGAATTTCAGCTGGTCGAGGGAGTCTTCATCATCCCGTGTCCCGGAGGCATCCAACAGAAAAGATGTAAAGATATGCCCGAGAACCGGCTTGATAATGAGGCTGACATTTGGATGAGAGTATCCCCTTTCAACCTGCATGACCATACTGGCAGTATCACTGCCGCCGTCGAGATTTACCATCTCCACGAGAGTATGCCAGGTACCCGGAACATAATAACGGTGCTCATACTTTTCCAGCCGCGTGAGCGGCGTATCCCAGACTCCGTCTCCATTCCAGTCCCATCGGGTAAAAAGCCGGTCGCCACGGGATGAATTACTTTCAGATCTGCTAAGGTCAAATGTGAACACATTCGTGGTTTTGCCGGCTGCCGGTGATACCTTAACGGAAATGGACGGAGGTACCACTACGTTATCACTCCTGTCGCAGGAGAATAAACACAAAAGCAATATTAATCGGCATCCTTTATACATCTCACAGAATAGAGTTTGCCTGCATTCGAGTCAAATCCCCGGAGTACTTTCCGCCTGGCATAATCGAATGTGACTGTCCAGTTACTTAAGGGTGAGCTTGCCGGCTGAGAGGTGGACCAGAAATAGCCGTATTGGTTGAGACCATGGCAGTCAGCAGTATAGGGATCTATTGGGATTCCCATCCCACCCAGTACGGCACTAAAATCCGAATCTCCACCGGGCATCAGGGCTTCATAAAGTTGCTCTGGCGAATAATTGGCAAAAAGGGTCTCCCAATCAACCCGCGAAGGAACTCTCCACCCGGCAGGGCAAAGGGTTTTCAATGTCCTCAACTCGTAAAGATTTCCATAATCATAATAATTATCATACTGATTATCATAGAAATAGCCAGGATAGAGCCTTTTTTCCTGAACACTCAGGTTCCGGGTAAACCACCATTGTTTACCGATTAAAACTGTTCCATAGGTTACATAGCTATACCCGCGCTTGTCCTCAAAAATTCCGGTGATATTTTTCCCGTTGCTTACATAGATGGTTTTTGAATACGTATCGGTTTCACCAAAAGGGTCCTGTATCATGAGAAGGGTTTCATAGGTACCCGGTGAATCATATTGATGAATTTGGACAACTTCGTGTGAAAAGTCAGTATCCCATTGTCCGTCACCGTTGTAATCCCAGCGAAAAAGCAAAGCGGAAGGCGAGGATTCCTGATCCAGGCTCGACCATGCATTCAATATGAACCGGGTATTTATATTCCCCGAAAGAGTACTTACCGAGTACATGGCCTTTGGAGACTGGTTCTTATGGTACAACCGGATTTTCATCAGTGTATCGTTGACCAGTCCCCGGTAGCTTTTAACCTCCAGCCTCACGTTAGCAAACACATCCTCCGGAAAAGAGTGCACTATTACCGGATTCCTAAGCCATTCCGTATCCCAGATCCAGTCGTTCTGCCAGTCCCAGCGGTACATCAGGCCCTTGTCTGGATGGTCCAGGTCTGTGGAACCGGTAGCATCCATTCTTATCGGGGTGTCAAAGGTCACCGAATCCGGAATGCATTTGAAGGTCACTAACAGGCGGGGATCCTTCAGGTTAACCTCGATGGGAATGAATACCCTGGCAGTCCGGCCCGATGGATCACTGACCTCCAATCGGGGGTTGTAAAACCCTGATTCCGGGTATACATGATGAATCAGAACACTGTCGGTTAACCCTGTATCCCAAATATCATCCCCTTCAAAATCCCACCGGAATTTCAGTTGATTGAGAGAATCTTCATCGTCGCGGGTTCGGGATGCATCAAGTAAGAACCGGGTATATATATGTCCCTTATCAGGTTGGGCAACTAAAATGGGTGCCGGTGGGGTATAGCCCCGGGCTATTTGCATAGTGATACCTGCGGTGTCTGACACACCATCAACATTGACCAGTTCAGCACGGGTATGCCAGGTGCCGGGCGCATAATATCGATGTTCATGTTTAAGTTGCCGGGTTAACGGAGTATCCCAGGTGCCGTCACCGTCCCAATCCCATCGGCAAAAGAGCTTGCTGCTCCTGTCTGACAGGCTCTCCGAACGGCTCATGTCGAAAGAGAAAACCTGCGTTGTGTTCCCGGAAAGGGGTGATACAGTTACCTGAATTACGGGTTTTGAGCCGGTTTCCTCCTGTCTTTCGCAGGAAAATGTCAACCCCGAACAGATCAGAAGAACAACTGAACAGGCTATGTCCCGGAAACGGACCATGTTAATGGAATTGCGTGGTATAGGTTGTCGTCTGGCCCTCAAGCACTTCAACTTTTCCTCCGGCAACCATCAGGGAATTCTGGCCTGAAAAACCGGCATATTTACAGGAATCCCCGGCGCACAGGCAGATTACGGAAGCGTAATAAAAGTACGTACCCGGAGGCAGTTGAAACTGATAGTGGGTCACCGCATCCGAGACGTTGGTGCAGGTAAAAAATTTACCCAGATACAGGTAATCCGCGGTTTCAGCCAGGCACAGGTCGACCTTTTTCAACCTTTTGGCCGGCACTCCCTGCAGCCTGTATGTGAAAGCAATATCCAATGTTCCCATCGGGATCTTGTCCGTTTCAGTGGGATCCTGATCACCTGTACCGGTCTTGTCACATGCCCCCATGAACACTATCAGGAGGATAAACACAAAAACTCTAGTTGTTCTTTTCATGGTTCAGAGAATCAATTGCGGCCGCAGTAAGAAACCCCAGGCTTCGGGTTAAAGCACTCAATGCCAATGTATCCATGGTGAAGGGTGAAACCGGAAAGCCAGAAACATGACGGTGGCTCATGCAGGAGAACACGCCGAAAGCATTGTCAAAACTGTTGACTTCAAGGACGGAGAACGACTGTGTATTGTTTTCAGCATTGATTTTAATAGCGAGGTCATCACCTCCGCAGGTAATGTAAAAATCAAAACCAACCGGAATCCGGGCGACACCTTCTGAGGGCTGAATGAACCTTGAAATATCAATCAGGAATCTCTCTCCGGAAATACGCTGTTCAATGAATTTCCTTGTGGTATCGGCTTCAGTTATAAGTTTCTGTGGTAAGACAAGTGATCGGTGAACCCGCGCTCCCTGGTATAGCTCATCATATCGAAAAGTCATGGTTGACTGGTAAATGGACCCATAGGTTACCGGAACAAAACGCACAAAAAAATCCTGATTATGAAAGAGATTCACGCTTCGGCCCAATACCGGTTCCGGATCAAGAATTGTAAACCCTGTTCCAAAACTTTTTGTCTGGGCATAAACCACCCGGTTAGACTCTAAAAAATGGATGTAAAGGGAATAGCTGCAGGCTGGCAATAGCTTACAATCAATCCGGTAAACCTGATTGGCTTCCTGCGGAAACAATCCGGAATCCTTTGGATATGGATTAATCAGCTTGCCATAGTAAATATCCTGCCGGGAATCGGAATACTCAGCCGCCAGGTACACTTCAACCTCCTCTTGAATGAGCAGATCCTCAGATGATGGCTTGTAATCCGGATTATCAAGCGGTATCATATAAGTCTGGCCAATGCGGACATACTGATGAGAACTATCGGGATTAAGCAGGCAGTATACAATCGGTACCGGATCGCCGGGCAGGAACAGATCAACCTCTGTGTTGCAAGCCGGTGCCACAACCAGGAAACCCGCAAGGGAGAAACGTAAAACCCGGGAAACCCGAAAACGATGGAATCGGTTCATTGAAAATATTTTGTCTGGGGGGACAATTAAAATTACCTCTTTTTCTCCATTCCCACATCATTTGCGCGTCAATATTTATAAAAGCACTAATTATGACGTATAACAATACTATCTTTGTACGTATAACGACAAAGATTATGGACGCAAAACTGACTTTGCGACTGGATAAGAATTCTATCGATCGTGCAAAGAACTATGCATCAATGCATAATACCAGCCTCTCACGCATGGTGGAAAATTTCTTCCGTACCCTTGAGCCGGATCCGGCAGACGAAATGGAATTGAGTCCGCTTGTCAGGAAACTCAGCGGTGTCATCCAGCTGCCCGAAGATTTTGATTACCGGCAGGATCGGGAAAATCATCTGGCAAAAAAGCATTCATTATGAAACGCATCCTGATCGACACGAACGTGATTCTGGACCTGTTAGCTCACAGAATTCCCTTTTACGAGGCTACAGTGGGGGTTTTCAACCTTGCCGCGAAAAAACACATCTCCTTGTTCATATCAGCTCTCAGTGTGGCAGATACGTTTTATATTCTGAGAAAGACCCTCGGTAATAAGGAATCGCTCGTGGTTATCCGTGATTTACTCTCGCTTGCAGCTATACTTCCAGTAGACCAATTAACAATCAATCAAGCCATTGACTCCGAATTTTCTGATTTCGAAGACGCCATTCAAAACCAGGCGGCCCTTCAAAATAATATGGAAATTCTGGTAACCCGCGATCTCACAGGCTTTAAATCCAGCCCATTACCCGTAATGACCCCCGCCGAATTCCTCGCAATTCAGTAACGGCGCATTTATGCCCCCACCGGTGTTCATATCCGTGTTGACAACTCTTCCGCACCGCTCCGCACCTCGTTTTGTATCTTTGCCCGTTATGGCAAACGAACCGATAGAATCCTATTCCGAAGAGTCGATCAAGACGCTTGAGCCCAAGGAACATATCAGGCTAAGGCCCGGAATGTACATTGGAAAACTCGGCGACGGGTCGGCACATGACGACGGGATTTATGTCCTGCTGAAGGAGGTTATCGACAATTCCATCGATGAATTTATGATGGGAAATGGCAAGAGCCTCGAGATTTCAATTGACGACAAGAGTGTGCGGATCCGCGACCACGGTCGGGGAATCCCCCTGGGAAAGCTCGTTGATGCGGTGGCCAGGATGAATACCGGTGCCAAGTATGACTCCAAAGTATTCAAGAAATCTGTAGGATTGAACGGGGTCGGGTTGAAAGCAGTAAATGCACTCTCAAGCGACTTCCGGATCCGATCCTTTAGGGAAGGTCAATACAAGGAAGCTTACTTTCAGAAAGGCAACCTGATAGAGGATCACGACCTGCACCCAACCGATGAGGACAACGGCGTTGAGGTGGTGTTCAAGCCCGACCGCGAAATCTTCGGACATTATCGCTACCTCACCGAATATGTTTCAACCATGTTGAAGAACTACGCTTTCCTGAATGCAGGACTCGTGGTTCATTTCAACGGGGAGAAATATGTTTCAAAAAATGGCCTGCTCGATCTTTTACAGTCGAAAATGAGCGAGGAAGGGCTCTACCCGATCATTCACCTCCGCGAAGAGGATATCGAAGTAGCCATCACCCACGGCGATCAGTACGGAGAAGAGTATTACGCTTTTGTCAACGGCCAGCACACCATCCAGGGAGGAACACACCTGATTGCCTTCAGGGAGGCCGTTGTTAAAACCATCCGGGATTTCTATAAGAAAGAGTTTGAACCCTCTGATATACGTTCCTCAATTATCGCCGCAATCAGCATCAAAATTGAAGAACCCGTTTTTGAATCCCAGACCAAGACAAAGCTGGGCTCCAGGGATATGGGGCCGGGGGGGCAGTCAATCCGAAATTTCATTCATGATTTTCTCGGAAAGCACCTCGACAACTTCCTCCACAAAAATCCGGAGACTGCCGATATTCTTCTGAAAAAAATACTGGAATCTGAAAAGGAGAGAAAGGCGATCTCGGGGATCCAGAAACTGGCGCGTGATCGGGCTAAAAAAGCTTCACTGCACAACCGGAAGCTCCGGGATTGCCGGGCTCACTATAACTCACAGCATGACAGGCGGCTGGAAACCAGCCTGTTCATTACCGAGGGAGATTCCGCCAGCGGTTCGATTACCAAATCGCGGGATGTTAACACACAGGCAGTATTCAGCCTGAAAGGAAAACCAAAAAACACCTACGGGGAGTCGAAAAAACTGGTTTATGAAAACGAGGAGTTCAACCTCCTCCAGGCTGCCCTGAATATTGAGGAAGGGATAGACGACCTAAGGTATAACAACGTAATCATCGCCACGGATGCGGACGTCGACGGGATGCACATCCGCCTCCTGCTGATCACCTTTTTCCTGGAATTCTTCCCCGACCTGATCAAGCAGGGGCACGTCTATATCCTGCAAACCCCGCTCTTCAGGGTCAGGAACAATAAAATAACCTTTTATTGTTACTCCGATGAAGAGCGCCTAAAGGCGATCAAAAAAGTAGGTAGCAAACCTGAAATTACCCGATTCAAAGGGCTGGGTGAAATTTCACCCGATGAGTTCAAACACTTTATTGGCAAGGATATGCGCCTGGAACCGGTGCTGCTGCGGAAGGAAGACAACGTGGAAGCGATGCTGGAATTCTATATGGGAAAGAACACGCCTGAGAGACAAGACTTTATAATTGAGAGACTTCGAGTTGAGGAGGATGAGGTCATTGAATAGACCCGTAACGCATGAGTGAGGAGATACTGAACGATACCGAACTGATCGGACAGCAGGAACAGACTGAGAACGGCAACGGCCGCAAGCATGAGATCCTGCACCTGCCTGGCATGTACGAGAACTGGTTTCTCGATTATGCCTCTTACGTCATTATGGAGAGGGCCGTTCCGCATCTCTATGACGGACTTAAACCCGTCCAGCGCAGGATCCTTCATTCCATGCGGCGGCTGGAGGATGGCCGCTACAATAAGGTCGCCAATATCATCGGGCACACCATGCAGTTTCATCCCCATGGCGATGCATCCATCGGTGATGCCCTCGTTCAGCTCGGTCAAAAAGATCTGCTTATCGACTGCCAGGGGAACTGGGGCAATATCTATACCGGTGATGATGCTGCTGCACCCCGGTATATCGAGGCGCGACTGTCAAAGTTTGCCCTTGAGGTGGTCTTTAATCCGAAAACCACCAAGTGGAAATCCTCCTATGACGGCCGTAATAAGGAGCCGATCTATCTGCCAGTAAAATTTCCGCTCCTTTTGGCTCTGGGAGCCGAAGGGATCGCCGTGGGACTTGCGGCCAAAGTACTGCCTCATAACTTTAACGAGGTAATCGATGCATCCATCGCCTGCCTGAAAAACGAGGAGTTTACCCTGCTGCCCGACTTTCCCACCGCAGGAATGGCGGATTTTAGCAGGTACAATGACGGCCAGCGCGGAGGAAAAGTCCGCATCCGCGCCCGAATCAATAAAATAGACAAGAAAACTCTGTCTATCACGGAGATCCCTTTTGGTAAAACAACCGGGAGCCTGATCGACTCAATACTGCTGGCCAACGAAAAGGGGAAAATAAAAATCCGGAAGATAGATGACAACACTGCAGAGTTTGTTGAAATTCTGGTACACCTGGTTCCCGGGGTTTCCCCTGACAAAACGATCGACGCCCTTTATGCCTTCACCGACTGCGAGGTTCCCATCTCTCCCAACACCTGCGTCATCAACGAAAATAAGCCGGCCTTCCTGGGTGTTTCAGATATTCTCCGCATATCCACGGCCAATACCGTTGAAATTCTCCGGCAGGAACTGCTGATCCGTCAGGAGGAACTGGAAAGCGAATGGCACACCTGCTCACTCGAAAAGATCTTTATCGAGAATCGCATCTACATTACCATCGAGGATTGCGAAACCTGGGAGGAGGTTCTCTTAACCATCGACAAGGGACTGGAGCCCTTTAAGCACCTGCTCCTCCGCCCCGTGGTTCACGATGACCTCGTGATGTTGACAGACCTCAAAATCAAGCGTATATCGAAATATGATGCAAAACGCGCAGAGGAACAGATCATCGCCATTGAAAAAGAGCTGAAAACAGTACTCCATAGCCTGGAATTCCTGATCGACCATGCTATATCCTATTTCACCGAACTCAAAAAGAAATACGGGAAAGGCCGGGACCGTAAGACGGAAATTCGCAGCTTCGACACCATCGAAGCCAGTAAGGTGGTGGTAGCCAATGAGAGACTATATGTAAATTATGATGAGGGATTCGTCGGCACCTCACTCAAAAAGGACACATTTCTGTTTGACTGCTCCGATATCGACGACATCATTGTTTTCCGCAAGGATGGATCCTACGTCGTTACCCGGGTTTCCACCAAGGCATTCCTGGGGAAAAACATCATTCATATCGGGCTGTTCAATAAAAAGAATGACCGGATCATCTTCAATGTCATTTACCGCGACGGCAAATCAAGCCTCAGCTATGCCAAACGGTTTGCCGTTACAGGCATCACCCGGGATAAGGAGTACAACCTGACCCAGGGAAAAGAGGGCAGTAAAATTCTCTATTTCACCGAAAATCCAAATGGTGAGGCAGAGGTTATCCGGGTGATGCTCAAGCCAAAACCAAAACTCAAAAAACCGAATTACGATTTTGACTTCGGCGAACTGGCTATTAAGAACCGCAATGCGATGGGAAATATCCTGTCGAAACATGCCATCCTGAAAATATCCCTGAAAGAGAAGGGCGCATCCACGCTGGGTGGGTTAAAAATCTGGTTTGACAATAGCGTTAACCGGTTAAATACTGACGGAAGAGGACAGTATATTGGGGAATTCCTCGGGGAAGACCAAATCCTGGTTCTTTTGAGTGACGGCCAGTTCCGGCTCTCCTCCTTCGATATCACCAACCATTTTGAAGAGAATATCCTTCGCATTGAACAGTTCGATCCCGCGAAAGTGTGGACAGTCGTATTCTTCGATGCAGAACAGAACTTTAATTATCTTAAAAGATTCCAGATCGAGGAAGATACCCCGCTAAACAAGCTGCAACGCCTGATCGGCGAACACAACGATTCACGGCTCGTACACGTCAGCGATAACCTCCTGCCCCGCTTTGCGATAACTTTCGGAGGCAAACACGCTGTCCGGCCTGCCGAACTTATTGATGCCGCCGCTTTTATCGGCCTGAAATCCTTCAAAGCAAAAGGAAAGCGAATTTCCACATTTGAGGTCGCTTCGATTGTCGAATCAGAACCTGCCGAGCCCACCGACGAAGCCCTGGCTGCTGCTTATGGGCCGGAATATAAAGAGATGCTGGGGATGGTTGAGGAAGATGAAGAGGTTGAAATGGTTGAAGTGGTTGAAGTGGTTGAAATGGTTGAAATGGTTGAAATGGTTGAAATGGTTGAAGAGGTTGAAGTGGTTGAAGTGGTTGAAGTGGTTGAAATGGTTGAGGAGGTTGAGTTTGTGACGGTGGTTGACGGGGTTGAAGTACCGGTTGAAAAGGTTAAAAAAACCGTAAAAAAGGCCAAAAAAGTTAATCCCAACCCAGAACCCTCCAACCGGCAACCGGCAACCGGCAACCGGCAACCCTCTGCTAACCGGCAACCGGAAACCGGCAACCGGGAACCCTCTTCCGACCCGCCAAAGCTTGATGAAACCGGCCAGTTTACCCTGGGATGGTAACACTTCTGGCCAAACCGATAGTCCTGCTGGGATTCATGGGCAGCGGCAAGAGCACGTTAGGCCGACAGCTTGCACATCAACTCAGGGTGGAATTCGTCGACCTGGACCGTCAGGTTGAGATCAATGCCGGCATTTCTATCCCCGAAATCTTTGCTCATCTGGGCGAGAAAAAATTCCGCGAAATCGAAAGCCAGGTATTAAGGGAAGCCCTTGACGTGCAGTCGGGAATCATTGCGATCGGAGGCGGAGCACCTTGCAATGAAATAAATATCAGATTAATAAAACAAAAGACCGTTTCGGTCTACCTTAAGATTTCCATCCCCGAACTCGCTGCGAGGCTTGCTTCCTCTCCCACACCACGACCGCTGCTTGAAGGGAAAACCCTCGAAGAAACAATGAAATCCATCGTAGATCTGCTAAACCAGCGGGAAACCTATTACAACCAGGCCGACCTGATTCTTGAATCTGACTCCATTACCCCTGCTCTTCTACTCAACGCACTAAAGAACTTTCTTCCCTAACTACCGGCTTACAGTCTTACAGTCTTACAGTCTTACAGTCTTACAGTCTCTCGGTCTCTTGGCCTCTTGGTCTTGCAGTCGGGCGCATATATGCGTCCCTACAGACCCACGGCGTCTGTAAATGCCTGACGTAAATTCCCCTGCACATCGCCGAACTTTTTCCTGTAGTCATCGATGCTCCTGCGAATGACACTGTGAGCCTCTTCCCTTCCATACACATGCGTTATTTCACACCGCTGCTTGCTCTGGCCGGGCATATCCTTGTAGGTCAGAAAATAATGTTTAAGCCTGGATATCAGAGTTTCCGGAACCAGCTGAATGTCTCGCCAGTGCTGGTAGACCTCGTCATTTTTAAGAATCGCAATAATCTTGTCATCAGCCTCCCCCTTGTCGAGCATCCGGAAACCACCAATCGGGATAGCTTTGACCAGTAAGTTTCCATGCGAGATATTTCGCTCAGTTAAGATACAGATATCCAGCGGGTCACCATCTCCAACAATGTCCTGCCTTCCGGTTTTGACTCGAACCAGCTCGGCAACACTTTCCCAGCAGTATGTTTGCGGAATAAAACCGTATAATGCCGGCAGGTAATTGGAATATTTCTGCGGCCGGTCGACCTTCATATAACCGGTCTCCTTATCTATCTCATATTTAACAGTATCGGTTGGAACAACCTCAACGAAAACCGTAACCTCGTCGGGTACATCCTCTCCGTAAGAAATACCATGCCAGGGATGGGATTTAAAATGCAAATCCATCATTTTCCAAAGTTTGCTCAAATGCTCTTCGTTCATTCTGATTTTTCAGTTGTATTTCACAAAGATAGCGGATCAGAACTGAAAATAGATGAAAGGTTGCAGATCGGTGACCTGAACCTGGCGGATAAGCAACAGGCAGATCAGTATAACAGACAGCTTCAGCCAGTAAGGACTCAGGATGAACCATCCACGTATCCTCTCCTTGAAAGAATAGGAGAGGCCTGAAAGGATAAAGCCTCCAAGCAGAAGTGCAAGAATCAGGTAATACTCACCCAGCCACTGATTGAAAACACTGCCCTGAAAAGCCGTAAAAATCTGGCTGACCATCAAACGGACACCGTCCGGCTCATGATTCCGGAAAAGCAGCCAGCCGATCAGCACCAGGTGGAAGGTAAAAGCCATCTTTATGGGTCCGGGAATATGCTGCACAAGCTTCTTAAAACCGGGTATCAGATTCAGCAACCGGCTGAAAACGATAAGAACACCATGGTAAGCCCCCCACCATACAAAATTCCAGCCAGCACCGTGCCAAAGGCCTCCGAGAATCATGGTTACCAGGACTGCAAATATTGCAATCCACTCACCCCTGCGATTGCCGCCCAGCGGTTTGTAAAGATAATCCCGCAGCCAGGTTGAGAGACTTATGTGCCAGCGCTTCCAGAAGTCACGGATCGATTCGGCCTTATACGGGGAATTGAAATTCACCGGCAGCTTGAAGCCCAGAAGCAGGGCAACTCCAATGGCAATATCGGTATAACCGGAAAAATCAAAATAAATCTGCAGGGCATATCCGTAAACAGCCAGAGCATTCTCAAAGCCCGGGAATCCTCCCGGATTATCAAAAACCGGATCTACCAGAGCTACCGCCAGTGTGTCGGAAAAAACCATTTTCTTGACCAATCCGGTAAGAATTAGAAAGGCGGCATGCCATACTTCTCGTTTGGTCAGTCGAAATTCCTGGTAGAGTTGAGGAATGAAGGCGGCAGCTCTGACGATAGGCCCTGCCACCAGCTGAGGAAAAAAGGAAACATAGAAACCGAAGTCGAGGGGATTCCTGACCGCTTCAACATCTCCACGGTACACATCAATGGTATAGGACAGAATCTGGAAAGTAAAAAAGGAAACCCCTACCGGCAGCACTATGTTGCCCGGATCCAGGGAGGCTCCAGTAATGGAAGAAATAAACAGGGCAAAAAAGTGGGTATACTTGAAATAGATAAGAACGCCCAGGCACGTTGCAACGGACATCAGAAGAAGAAGTTTTTTCTTCTTCTGATTGGTGCTCTTCCCGATGGAGATCCCGATGAGGTAATTAATAACCACCGAAACTACCATCACCAGGAAAAATAGTCCTGCCGATTTATAGTAAAAATATAGGCTTACCAGAAGAAAATAGGCATTCCGCAGCGGTGGTCTCCTGAATATCAGTGAGTACCCGGCAAGGACAAAAGCCAGAAAAACCCAAAAGAAAAACCGGGTAAAGAAAAGAGGCTGATCCGGGTTATAAACCAGGGATTCAGCGATTTGATTGAACCACTGCCCGGGATTGCCCATATCGGATCATTTCTGATTTAATAACCTGATAAATACCTTCCCCAACCTTTCGCCCGCCTGCTTCGGAAAAATGGCACAAATCAGGACGAATAAGCGGCTCATCCTGGGAAAACCAAACCTTTCCGGATCCCGGACCACCCATGAAAACAAGCAGATCCCAGAAGGCGGATCCCGTGTCTGCCGCTGCTCTCCGCTGGGCGTCGCGAATATGGGGAACGGTTGCATACGGAACAACCTCATCGGCCATCCGGAGTGACATGTCGGAGACCCCTATGATCAAAACCGATAAACCGGGATATGTTTTCCGAAGTATTTTAACCTGATTCGCTAACCGCCTCTGGTAAAATTTAAAGTCATTCGTTCCGGACCGCACGAGGTTAAGCCCATACTGGAGAATGGCAAGATCAGGGTGAATCCCGTTCCTGCCAGCCCATTTTAAAACGGTGTCGGAGTCCTCGAATTGCGGACTCTGAGCACCTCGCTTTGAAAAATTATAAACCTTGACCCGTGTAAGCCCTTCGTTGACAAAACATTGTCTCAGGTGACGGGTTATCCGGTCGCCCTCCAGCTGAGAATCGCCGAAATGAAAAATGGTCACCGTATCACCGCTGTGGAGAAGCCTGGTAAGAAAACCATTCAATGCAAGTGAATCACCAGACGGATACTCCGGTCCCCTATTATTCTGATCGATGGGCCGCGCGGGCACTTTTCGTCCGGGTAACACGCCGGGCGAACGCATTCTGCCTGCGGAAAACCGGATGGAGCTGTCGTGTGCTTCCTTGCCGGTAATTCTTTCCGGTGCAGGTGCAAAGTGTTTAAAGATGCTGATCAGAGCGATCAGTATCAGAAGTGTCAGCAGAATCCGGTAAGGCGGATAGCGGTCCACTTGCTCATCCTTCTTTTCTCTTTATCTTGAGGACTTGTCCGGCTTGAAGCCTTGAGCTGGGCATCTGATTCAGCTTCATGATATCCTCATGGGATACTCCGGGATATTTTTGGGCAATTGTCCAGAGATTATCTCCCGACCGGACGGTATAATAAACAAAATTGGTATCCGATTTTGATGCGGCAACCACCGGTTCCTCTGCCTGTCCGGTCCCATTTTCCTTCCCAACTCTTGACTGCTTCTCCGCAAAGGTAAGGTCGTTAATTTCCTTTAGATCTTCCACACTGCTCTTGGGAACGTAAATGGTCAGTTTTTGACCGGAGCGCAGGGAACTCCCCGACATACCATTCCAGTCACGGATAGAAGAAATCCCAACTCCAAACCAGGCTGCAATGTAACCGAGATTATCACCTGATTTAACCGTGTACGAGACGGCCACGTCATCCCCCGATGGTTTTACGGGTTTGGCTGTCGTCCTTACCGCCGGCTGCTTGTCGAGATTATTCTTGGCCAGATAAACGTTCTGCTTGTATCGCTGGATACTGTCCTGCATCGTGATGAAAATGCTCACCTTATCGGCAGGAAGACTGAGATCATAGGGTCCGCCGGCGGCGGGAATTATTTTCTTTCGGTATTTCGGATTCAGGTACTCCAGGGTCCCCATTGGAACTCCCAGTACCTCAGAGATCTGGGCCAGATGCATTTCCTGGGAAATCAGTATGGTGTCGGCAATTATCGGAATATTGGGTTGAACCGCGTAGAAACCATGATTCTGCGAGTAGTTCATGATGTAGGTAGCTGCAATGAAGGCCGGGACAAATCCCCTGGTTTCACGGGGAAGGTAATAATAAACATCCCAGTAGTTGGTTTTCCCTCCAGATCGCTGAATTGCCTTTTTCATATTTCCCGGACCGCAGTTGTAAGCGGCTATAACCATATGCCAGTCACCAAAAATGCTGTAAAGCTCTTTCAGGTAAGCACAGGCAACTTCAGTGGAACGTACCGGATCCAGTCGCTCATCGATAAACGAATTCACCTTCAGCTTATAAAGCTTTGCCGTTCCGAGCATAAATTGCCACATCCCCTGCGCACCAACTTTCGAGCGGGCTCTGGGATCCAGGGCTGATTCAATTATGGGAAGATATTTCAGCTCAAGGGGCAGGTCATAGGCATCCAGCTTGCTCTCAATCATCGGAAAATAATAATCGGCCAGCCCCAGCATGATGGAAACCTGCTTCTTTCGGGTCTTTGTATAGAGGTCGAGGTAACTCCTTACCTGTTTGTTGTAGGTCAGCTCAATCGCCGAAGGAATCGCCGCAAGCCGCTGGACAAAAATGGAATCCGGCAGTTCTACAATGTTGGTATCCCTCTTGAATGCGATGGATGTATCCTGATATTGAACCAGTGGCAGCCTGAGATTGATCCATGCAGCATAGAGACTGTCGAGCCGCTTCAGATACTGCTGGTAAACAGGGTCATTCGCTGGATTCAATGAATCCGGGATCACCGTATTTACCGATTGTTGAGCAGCCAGTGGAGCTGCCAGGAAAGCCAGTATGAAAGCAAAGGCAATAACCGTTATCTTTTTAAAATTCATAGTCATTTCAGATTAAAAACAATACTCATCCCCACCCCGGGGCTCCCGGCCCCTGCCCATAATGCATGAGGTCTGAGCCTCATGCTCAGGTCCTCGCTGATGTCCCAATTGAAAAAATGTGCATCAACATTGGCGTCAATAATAGTTAATCCATGCCAAGCCAGCAAGGCCAGTACTGAAATATCCCGCATCCTTCGGTAGCTGTCGACCTCCGCCAACAGCACCTGGGCAGTCTTACCGCTGCTATTTACAGTGGAATCGATCTTGTCAGTTTCGTAAATATAATCACGCTTGGAGTTCTTGTATCCGGTTTGATTCGTCACGAAAAACCAGACACCACCAACATAACCGGCATAAACAAGCGGGATTTTCCAGTATTTCCTGTTATATGCCTGGCCGCTTCCAGGAAGCGTGGCAGCGAGAATCAGGGCTTTTTTGGGAGAGTGACCTGATTCCCCGGACTTTGGATTAAGATGCAGTGAATCCGGCTGGTTCTGACAGGAGGCGAAGTTACCCAGACCGGTTATCAGTAAGATGGTTACTGAGAGGGCCGGCCAATTGACAATTTTTTGATATCCGGGCAAATTCCTTCGTTCTTATTTGATTTGATCCAGTTTAGCAAGTATTTTCTCCAGATCCTCATCGGAGTTAAACTCAAGAACAATCTTCCCTTTTCCCTTTTCGCTGCGCATGAACTGAACGTTTACCTGAAAGTAACGTTTTAATTGCTCCTGTAATTGCCCATGTTCCAGGGATGTTACCTTCTTTTTCCTCTTTTCTTTAGGTTCGGCCTGTATTTCCCTGACCATTTCTTCAATCTTTCTCACGGAAAGGCTGTTTTCAATTATTTTGCGGTATACGGCAAGCTGCACCTCAGGATCCTCTATGTTAATGATGGAACGGGCATGTCCCATGGAAAGCTGGGAAGTTCGCAGTCCCAGTTGTATTTCAGCGGGAAGTTTCAGGAGCCGGAGATAGTTGGAAACCGTGGATCTCTTTTTTCCAACACGGTCACTGAGGGACTCCTGTGTCAGACTGCACTCCTCAATAAGCCGCTGGTAAGAGATTGACACCTCAATAGGGTCCAGATCTTCACGTTGAATGTTCTCAACAAGCGCCAGTTCCAGCATAGCCTGATCATCGGCCGTTCGGATATAGGCAGGAATTTTTGTCATACCGGCAAGGACACAAGCCCTGAGCCTGCGTTCACCGGCGATAAGCTGATACCGGTTAACACTTAGTCTCCGAACCGTAATCGGCTGAATAATACCAATTTGTTTGATGGATGCAGCCAGTTCTTCTAAAGATTCCGCATCGAAATGTGAACGGGGCTGGAATGGATTGGTTTCAATCAGTTCAATATCGATCTCATTGATCGAGGCCTCCGGCTTCATGGTTATATCGCCCAGAATGGATCCCAAACCCCGGCCCATGGCACTTTTCTTTTCGGTCATCGGAAATAGTCAGCTTTAATCAATTACTTTTTCAGATTCGTGCATCTGGGTCAGCCCGTTCTTCTGCAGCAGCTCTCTTGCCAGGTTCAGGTGGTTGAGCGAGCCCTTGGAATTGGCATCATAGAGAACAACCGGCTTGCCGTAACTGGGAGCTTCGCCCAGCTTGATGTTTCGACGGATAATGGTATCAAATACCATGGACTGGAAATGCTTGGTAACCTCCTCCAATACTTGGTTCGACAGGCGAAGGCGGTTATCGTACATGGTAAGAAGGAAACCCTCGATCTCAAGTTCAGGATTCAATCGATTCTGGATTATCTTGATGGTATTCAGCAGCTTACCCAATCCTTCGAGCGCAAAATATTCACACTGTACCGGAATGATTACGGAATCGGATGCGGTGAGGGCATTGACTGTCAGCAAACCGAGTGACGGGGAACAGTCGATCAGAACGAAATGATAATCTTCTTTCACCTGATCTATCACTTTGGCCATCAATTTCTCTCTGTTTGGCAGGTTAAGTATCTCGATTTCAGCGCCTACCAGGTCAATATTCGACGGGAGCAGGTCGAAACCGGGAACTTCGGAATGAAGGATGATATTGCGTGGATTTACATCGTCAACCAGGCACTCGTAAAGGCTGGTCTTGATCGTTCTGACATCAAATCCTGCACCGGATGTGGCGTTGGCCTGCGGATCGGCATCAACCAGTAAAACCCTGTATTCCAGTACAGCAAGGCTCGCAGCCAGGTTGATTGCTGTGGTGGTTTTACCGACCCCGCCTTTTTGATTTGCTATTGCAATGACTTTCCCCATTCCAGATATTTTTTTGGCGGCGTAAAATTAGCGATTATCCTGATACTTATCGACCGGCCCGGGCAATTCTATGCCTGAATCCGGATGTCCTTAACCATCAATTGCATACTGGTGGCTCCGCGGAAAGTATTCTCCTCCACAGTAAAGGTTATGTCGAAATGCTTGCCCTCATGAATCTCTCCGAACAGATGCCCCATACCGAAAGCGATCCCCTCAAAATCGGGATGATCCCCCCTGACGGATGTGATATTCAGTTTCAGATGTTCCCATGTTCGCCCGACCTGACGGCTTTTACCGTTATCCCGGAGATTCCGGCAGACAAAAACAGGAGATTGGTTATCAGGACCAAAAGGCTCGAATTGCCTCAGTACCCTGAAGAATTTAGGGGTAATCTCCGACAGCTCTATCTCGCAGTCGATCAGAATCTGCGGAACCAGTTGCTCATCGGTAATTGTGCTTGCTACAATCTCCTCGAATCTCCGGGTAAAGACCTCAACATTTTCGATTGGCATGCTCAGTCCGGCTGCATATTTATGACCGCCAAAACTTTCAAGGAGATCGCTGCAAGCATTGATTGCATAATATAGATCATAGGTATCCACCGACCTGGCCGATCCGGTTGCCATGCCATTGGATTTGGTCAGCACCACTGTGGGCCGGTAATAATAATCAATCAACCTTGAGGCCACAATGCCTACCACCCCCTTGTGCCACTCCGGGTGAAACAAAACCGTGGTTTTAAGGCTTCTCATGGCATCATTGTTTTCAACCATTTTCCGGGCTGTCTCCGTGATCTCCACATCGATATTCTTTCGGTAATCATTGTAGGAGTCAATCTTGCCGGCCAATTCCACCGCCTCGGCTTCACTTTTGGCAACCAGCAACTCAACGGCACTTTCTCCGGAGGATATCCTGCCAGCAGCATTAATGCGCGGCCCGATCTTAAACACAATATCAGACGCGGTTACCTGCCTGTCATCACAATTACTGATGTTGATCAATGCCTTAAGACCCGGTATCGGGTTCTCGTTGAGTTTTTTCAACCCGTGATAGGCAAGTATCCGGTTCTCACCGGTCATAGGTACCAGGTCGGCCGCGATGCTGACGCAAACCATATCCAGGTATTTGGCTATGTGTGAGAAGGGTATGCCATTCCTGAGGCAATATCCCTGAAGAAGCTTAAAGCCAACGCCGCAACCTGATAACTCTTTGTATGGATATTCGCAGTCAGGCCGCTTGGGATCCAGAATGGCAACCGCCACAGGCAACTCCTCATCGGGCAGATGATGATCGCAAATAATGAACTCGATACCTTTTCTCCGCGCATAATCCATCTTGTCGGTTGACTTGATCCCGCAATCCAGTGCTATAACCAGTGAATATCCATTCTGCATCGCATATTCAATCCCCTGGAAAGAAATGCCATACCCCTCTGAATAACGGTCAGGGATGTAATACCCGATTTCCTTGATCCGCTTTCGAAGGAATGAGTATATCAGGGCGACAGATGTGGTGCCATCGACATCATAGTCGCCGTAAACCAAAACTTTTTCCTGATTCGCAATGGCCACTCCGATCCGTTCAACCGCCTTGTCCATGTCCTTCATCAGAAATGGATTGTGCAGTCCCTCAACCTGGGGCCTGAAAAAATGCCTGGCCTCCTCAAAATCCCGTATCCCCCTCTGGACCAGCAAAGAGGCCAGCACCCTGCCGATACCCAATTCATTGGCCAGGCTTTCAACAAAAACCGGTTCGGGTGGTGAGGCTATTTTCCAGAGTTTATTCATGGGATTTCAGGAAAGGAAAAGACTAAAAATAAGCAAATTTCGGTCTTTTTGATATAACTGCCGCGAAAAGTATCTTTGCGGAAATTTAATCCGCCGGTTATGATGGAACTAAGCGAACAAGAACAGATAAGAAGACAATCACTGGCTGAGATCCGCCAGATGGGAATCAATCCCTATCCTGCCGCCCGTTTCCCGGTAACGGAAAATGCCGCCCAAATCCTTGCCGGCTTCGATAGTACGCCGGATAAATTCCAGGACATCTCCTGTGCCGGAAGGCTGATGACGCGAAGGATTATGGGAAAAGCATCCTTTGCCGAGCTGATGGACCATACCGGACGGATTCAGATCTACGTCAACCGTGACGAGCTCTGCCCGGAGGAGAACAAGGAATTTTACAACACCTTCTTTAAGCGCCTGCTTGACCTGGGCGACATTATCGGGGTTAAAGGAGAGGTTTTCCGCACCCAGGTTGGCGAACTTACAATTAAAGTCAAAGAACTCACGCTTCTGTCAAAATCTGTCAGGCCTCTGCCTGTCGTCAAGGAAAAGGATGGCGTTGTTTATGATGCCTTTACGGATCCCGACCAGCGCTACCGGCAGCGCTATCTCGACCTGATTGTAAACCCGCAGGTTAGAGAGGTTTTTGTCAAGCGGGCCAAAATCGTCAGCACCATGCGCGAATACCTCGATGCCAAAGGTTACCTTGAGGTGGAGACTCCGGTTTTGCAGCCGATACATGGTGGAGCGGCAGCCCGTCCGTTCAAGACACATCACAATACCCTGGATACCGAACTGTTCCTCCGAATTGCGAATGAACTCTACCTGAAACGTCTCATTGTCGGAGGTTTCGAAGGTGTGTATGAGTTCTCAAAAGACTTCCGCAACGAGGGAATGGACCGGTTTCATAATCCGGAGTTTACACAGGTTGAGCTCTATGTTCCCTACATGGACTATTTCTGGATGATGGATCTGGTTGAGGAGATGGTCGAGAAGGTCACCCTCGCCCTTCATGGAACCACCCGGGTTCAGGTTGGGGAAAACCAGATTGATTTCAAACGGCCCTGGAAAAGATACACCATGTTTGCCGCCATTCAGGAATTCACAGGTATCGATGTGAGCCAGATGGACGAGAACCAGCTCCTTGAAACCTGCAGGAAACTGCATATCAACACCGATAAGTCAATGGGTAAAGGAAAGCTCATCGATGAGATATTCGGTGAGACCTGCGAATCCAAACTGATACAGCCGACCTTTATCATGGATTACCCGGTTGAAATGTCCCCGCTTGCTAAAAAACACCGCAGCGTTCCCGGACTGGTCGAGCGGTTTGAGGGAATCTGCAATGGCAAGGAGATTTGCAATGCCTATTCCGAGTTGAACGACCCGATCGATCAGCGGGAACGATTTGAAGAGCAGCTCCTTCTGGCCCAGCGGGGCGACGAAGAAGCCATGGCCCTCGATGAGGATTTCCTTCGCGCCATCGAATACGGTATGCCCCCCACTTCCGGCCTGGGTATCGGAATTGATCGTTTAGCCATGATCATGACCAATTCCCAATCCATTCAGGATGTTATTTTCTTTCCGCAAATGCGACCCGAAAAAATCAAATAATCAAAATGAGCATCTCAATAGAACTTAAATACCTCCGGGATTTCGTCCAAGGACGCGCCATTGAACAGTGGACAGCCCGTGTAAATGATGCGCACCTGACCCTGATGAACCGAACCGGTCAGGGGAATGATTTCCTCGGCTGGATGAATCTGCCCGAGAAATCACTGCATAGTGTAACTGTACTCAACCATGTTGCCGGGGAGTTTGCTGCCGGTCTTGATTCCGTTGTCGTTATAGGAATCGGCGGATCCTACCTGGGAACACGCGCGGTAACCGAAGCCCTCACCAATCCCTTCGGAGAAAATCGACCCGGTCCGGAAATACTTTTCGCCGGCCATCAGCTGGTCGATACCTATTACCACCAGCTGACCGCTTATCTCAGGAACCGGAACTGGGGTATCATCGTGGTGTCTAAATCCGGAACCACAACCGAACCGGCCATCGCATTCAGGATTTTGAAACAAGCGCTGGAGCATCAGGTCGGACCCGCAAAAGCAGCATCCAGGGTAATCGCCATAACCGACCAATCCCGCGGAGCGCTGAGGAAACTCGCCGATCAACTCGGATATACCACCTTCGTCATCCCCGATGATGTCGGCGGCCGCTATTCTGTCCTATCCCCAGTCGGGCTCGTTCCCCTCGCCGTAGCCGGTTTCTCGGCTGAGCAGCTTCTCCAGGGTGCCCTCAGGATGAAACAAAATTCAGGAATGGAAATCGGGATTCAGAATAATCCTGTCACACTCTATTCCGCACTGCGCAACATTCTGCTAAGCCAGGGCAAAACAACTGAAGTCTTCTGCAGCTTCCAGCCACAACTTCACTATGTGGCCGAATGGTGGAAACAACTCTACGGTGAAAGTGAAGGGAAAGACGGAAAAGGAATTTTTCCGGCAGCAGTCGAATATACAACAGACCTGCATTCAATGGGCCAATTTATGCAGGACGGACCGCGTAACCTGTTCGAAACCATGCTTGAACCTGAAAACCCGAATGCATTATTTCCCATACCTTCAGATCCACAGGACCTCGATGGCCTCAATTTCCTTGCCGGTTCCAGTATGAGTCTGGCCAATCAGGCCGCCCTGACCGGAACCGCCGAAGCGCATGTTTCGGGCGGTGTGCCGGTAATCGGTATTAAAACAGGACCGATCAATGAATTTACACTGGGTGAACTCTTCTTCTTCTTTGAAAAAGCCTGTGCCATAAGCGGTTACCTACTTAAAGTTAATCCGTTCGATCAGCCCGGGGTTGAGCTCTATAAGAAAAACATGTTCAGGCTGCTCGGCAAACCCGGTTATTGATTCTGATTGTTTAGCAGCCACAGGGCATCCCGGAGGATCTGCTCATCAACCGTTATGCCGTTGATTACTGCTTTTCCCCGGATCTGTTTCATCCAGGTTGGATCTTTCATGATATTAACCCGATAAAAATCAATGTCATGAGGAATTTTTCCTGCCTGATCGGCCTCCCACAACAGGTAATCGGCATTGGCCAGAAGTTTGGTTTCCAAAGGGATGGAAGAATAGTCCGACTGGCGCTGGATATCGTCAAACCAAATGTAGTTCCTTACAATATTCCGCATGAAATCATACCGGTATTCCTTCGCCGCATCCGGAAAGTACAAACGGTACAATACATCTGTAAAATCCCAGTCAAACCGGTGATAAAAGCGTTCGGTCACCATAATCAGGATAAGATCCATGCTTTCCACTGTTTCCCTGATATTCAATGACCCCGTATCCTTAGGGACCGTCCAGGTTTCCGGATAAACGGTCTGGTTATAATACCAGAATGCCTCATTGGCAAAAGCATCAGCCGGGATTTTGGCATTCAGGAAATTAAAAAAGAAACTATCGGAAATAGCTAGAACCCTCGGCCTTTTCAAGGAATCAGGAGCTTCGAAATACCATGACGGATAAGCCATCCGGAGATGAACGGGCTTACAGGCAAGGTTCATGATTTCTACCAGGTCATTGTCCGTTTCCTTGAGGCTGTCTGTTCTTTCAATCCGGTCAATCACCAGGTCTGGTACCGGAATGCCAAGGTTTCCATCGATAAATGCCAGTATGGTGTCCGCAGCAATTGCCATTCCGCCTGCCGACCAGTGTATTCCCCCTTTGGGAAACAACGGAAAAGGAGCTGTTGCTCTGCTCGTCGCAAACAAGGCATTGAGATCAAGCAGTGGAATATTCCTGCCCGTCGCTTTCTCCTTGATCGCGGAATAGTTGGTAGACTCTCCCTGGTACCGGGCAAACCGCCCGGGAATGAATTCGGGGCAATAGGTGGCCTTACCCGGTTCCAGAACAATGGCCAACTGAATGCCAAGCTTCTGCAAAGTGTCTGTAACCCTGGCAAGCCTGCTGAATTTCTGCTCCCAGTAATAATCCCCAAGGTAATCCCGGCCAGTGTACGACCTTATATAATCCGATTCAAACAGGTAATTCCGGCGCCCGACAACAACGCCCGATGCGTTTGCCTTTCGGAATAGCATATAATCAGCCTGGTTCTTCATCCGGATTAAAACCTGACGAAACCCGATATGCTGCTCAGTTGCTGTGGTGTACTTTTCCTGAAACTCAGCGGAAAACCATGACCTGAGACTGAAAACCGGATAGGCCGGAGGGTCCCCCTGTCCTCTCAGTTCCCTGACCGGGAATAACCCTGTGTTTCGTTGAATCATCGGGGCAAGGAGTATCCCGAGGAAAACAAGGAAGATGGCTATTTTGGATTTGAAGTGCATAATCAGAAACGGAAATAGATAAAGGGATTAAAACCGGCAGAGGTGACAGAGGCCAGGGAAAAGAGGAGCAACACCAATGCAATTCCTCCCCCGATCCAAAGCTTCCTCCCGTTGTAAGGCTTGTCTATCACTTGCATCTGCCATTTTTCAACACTTCCGAACATCCCGTAGAATCCAAAGAAAGCACCCACCAGCAGCATGGCCCAGAATTGCGAATCCAGCATCCAGCCCGGATAATCACCGCTGAAGCTGAACATCCGGCCAAGGTAAATCCAGGCATCACTCAGGCTTTCCGACCGGAACAGCACCCATCCGATCAAAGTGATCAGGTAGGTCAGCAAAACCGATGGGATCTTGCCCATCCGCTCTGACCATTTCAGCAGAAACAGCCGGTCGAGAATCAGAAAAAGACCATGAAAGCCGCCCCAAACCACAAAGTTCCACGCTGCGCCATGCCAGAGGCCGGAAAACAGAAACACGATCCACAGGTTGAAAAAGAGGCGCGATTGCGACTTAACCCTGCTGCCCCCAAGAGGAATGTACAGATAGTTTTTCATCCAGCGCCCTAGTGTGATATGCCATCTTCGCCAAAACTCGGTGATCGATCTGGATATATACGGATTGTTAAAATTCTCCATGAAGGTGAATCCCATCATCTTGCCCAGGCCAATTGCCATATCAGAATATCCGGAGAAATCATAATAAATCTGGAAGGAATAGGCAATGATCCCGATCCATGCCATGGAGGAAGAGATATTCTCAGGTCCCATGGCAAAAATTTGATCAACCTGCTGTCCTAAAACATTGGCTATCAGAACCTTCTTGGCCAAACCTAAAATAAAACGATACAATCCGATGATCCGGTTATCGGCCGTTTCCGAAGCGGAACGGTCAACAATCTGATCGGCGATCTCATGGTAGCGGATAATAGGCCCGGCGATCAGTTTGGGAAAGAGTATGATGTACAGCTGATAGTCCCAGAAATTCTTCAGCGGTGCATGAACCCTGCGGTAGACATCCACCACATAGGTTATGGTTTCGAAGGTATAGAACGATATTCCGATGGGCATGATCAGACGGGTCCAATGAACACCGTTCAGTCCGAAAACCGTAAGGAACCCGTTCAGGTTATCGATAAAGAAGCCTGAATACTTGAAATAGACCAGCAGTCCGAGGTTTATCGAAACCGATAACAACAGCATGAGCCGCCGGTACAGCCGGGTTTTGGTACCCGACATCCACCGGACCAGGTGAAAGTCAATAAAAGTGGTCCCGAGAATTACAAAGATGAATTTCGGAGCGCCCCAGCTGTAAAAAAGAATGCTGCCGGCAAGGGCAACCCAGTTCCGGAAGTTCCGCGGAACCAGGTAATAACAAATAAGAAAAACCGGTAAGAAATAGACCAGGAACAGGCTGCTGCTGAATACCATTGTCTTACCGGTTTACTATCTGACCGACTATTTTATGTGCTTTGCAACGAAATCCGATAAAATACCGGTAAGATCGGGATCTCCGATCTCCTGCAAATCATAATATACCCGGGTATTGGGCTTCTTTATCCTGATAATCCGGTTCAGGTCAATCGGGGTTCCAATGATCACTGAATCACAATCCGTCCTGTTAATAGTGGTTTCCAGGTCTTTAAGCTGTTGCTCACCATACCCCATGGCCGGCAGGAGTTTCCCGATATTGGGATAGATCTCAAAAGTCTCCGTGAGCTTTCCAACCGTGAAAGGCCTGGGATCAACCTCTTCAGCTGCACCATATTTCCGGGCGGCGACCACGCCAGCGCCAATTTTCATCTCCCCGTGAGTCAGGGTAGGACCATCTTCAACCACCAGGACACGTTTGCCACGGATGAGTGAAGGATTATCCACGCGGATGGGTGAAGCCCCGTCAACAACAATCGCCTTCGGGTTTACGCGTGCCACGTTCTCCCGGACTGTTTGAATACCCTCAGGATGGGCGGTATCAATTTTGTTAATTACCACTACGTCAGCAAGCCTCAGGTTAACCTCGCCGGGATAATAACGCAGCTCATGGCCTGCACGGTGAGGATCCACCACGATGATCGTCAGGTCGGGTTTGTAAAATGAGAAATCGTTGTTACCGCCATCCCACAGGATTACGTCGCAACCTTTAGGATCATTCTCAGCTGCCCTCAGGATCGCCTCATAATCAACACCGGCATAAATTACATTTCCACGCACTACATGAGGTTCGTACTCTTCCATCTCCTCAACCGTACACTTATGCTTTTCGAGGTCGCTGATCTCGGCAAACCGCTGAACTTTTTGTGCAACCAGGTCGCCGTAAGGCATAGGATGACGCACGGCAACAACTTTCAGACCCTGCTCCATCAATACCTCAATAACTTTCCGGGAGGTCTGGCTTTTACCGCAGCCCGTGCGTGCAGCCACAACAGCGATCACTGGTTTGGTGCTTTTAACCATGGTACCCTTGGGTCCCAAAAGGGCAAAATTGGCACCACATGAATTGACCAGAGCACTCACTTCCATTACCCTCTGATAGGGGACATCACTATATGAAAAGACACAACAGTCAACATCATATTTGCGGATCAGCTCAGGAAGCTCATCCTGGGCAAAAATCGGAATTCCGTCGGGATAAAGGTTGCCGGCAAGCTCGGCCGGATACTTGCGCCCGTCAATATCGGGAATCTGGGCTGCGGTAAAAGCTACCACCTCATATTCCGACTGATTGCGGTAATACGTGTTGAAATTGTGAAAATCCCTGCCGGCTGCGCCGATGATAATAATTTTTTTCCTGGACATAAAGCCTCCTTGATCGTATAAAAAAAGTTTACATAATGCGTCAAATATAACGCAATCATTTCAACCCTGACATGATTAAAGTCTGTCTTTAGGACACCACTTCATACCGGTCCGTATCCAGTCTCAACAATATGAACAGCAATACAGTAAATCCCCAGAGTGAAGAACCGCCGGAACTGAAAAAGGGCAATGGAATCCCGATAACCGGGACTAATCCAATAGTCATACCGATATTGATGGCAAAGTGAAAAAACAGGATCGAAACAACCCCGTATCCATACACACGTGAGAACACCGAACGCTGCCGCTCTGCCAGAATGATTAGCCGGATGATGAGTCCGGAGAATAATCCCACAACGATTAAGCTGCCGATAAAGCCCCACTCTTCCCCAATGGTGCAAAAGATAAAGTCAGTGCTTTGCTCAGGCACAAAGTTATAACGGGTCTGGGTCCCCTGCATGAAACCCTTCCCGAAAAACCCACCGGATCCGATGGCTATTTTAGACTGATTCAGGTTATATCCCTTGCCAAGGAGGTCACTCTCCAGCCCAAGAATCTGGTTGATACGCGACTGCTGGTGATCGCCCAGGATTTCATGAAAAACAAAATCAACGCTGAAGATAAAGATCAGCGCACCGATCCATGTAAAAAGGATGAGAAGAAGAGGTTGATGCTTTTTGCGCAGGATAATCAATAAAGAAATGAAAAAAGCGATGACCGAGGCAATGAAAAACAGGTAGGTCAGTGAAAACTCCTTGCCGATATATCTGCCGGTCAGCCATGCCAGCACAAAAAGGCCTCCCAATATGCCCGCTCCAGTGAAGAAAAACTTCAGGTTCCTTTGGTACAGCCAGGTTATACCCAATGCAATTACACTAATCACGGGTAAAAGGACCGGCAATGGAACCAGCAAGGTCAGAACAAAAAGCAGAACAGCAAGCCCTCCGATAGCCAGCACCTCCCACCATAGCCCTTCGCGGAATAACACAAGGATGAATGCCAGGAATACCAGCGCGGTACCTGTATCATTCTGCAGCAGGATAAGTCCCATCGGTAAACCGATCATAATTCCGATTATTGCCAGGGTCCTGAACTTAAGAATCTGGAAATTGAATCTTGAAATGAATTTCGCAAGAGCCAGGGCCGCTGCAAACTTCACAAACTCGGCCGGCTGGAGGCTGAAAGAACCGATAAAAATCCAGGCGCGTGCCCCATTGACTTCACGACCGATCAGAAGGGTAAGCGGGATTACCAGCAGCATCAGGACATAAATCGGATAGGAAAAGAAACTCCAGAATTTACTGTCAATGGTCAGAACAACAATGGCTAGAAACAGTGCCGTCAGAATGTAGTAAAACTGCTTGCTATAGCGTTGGGTGAAATCGAAAAGAGAACCGGCGCCTTCCGGATCGTAGGTGGAAGCAAAAATGTTCATCCAGCCGAAAACCACCATCACCAGGAAGAGGATTATGGTGAGCCAGTCCAGTCGGGCAATAAAATTTGTTCTTTGATCAGGCATCAGTATTGCTGATATTCTAGAATCGTTTTTTCTTTATCAAGCTGTGTAACAGACCCGTTCATGTATTTCTCGATCATCAGACTGGCAATGATTGCCGCCCATGTTCCGCCGGCACCTGAATTTTCAACATAAGCAACGATTGCAATTCTGGGCCTCTCCTTCGGTGCAAAGGCGAAAAATCCTGAATGATCCTCGCCCTGAGAATTCTGAACCGTACCTGTCTTACCGCAAACCACAACGCCCGGAACCCTGGCCCTTGATCCCGTTCCTCCCGGTTCATATACAACCTCGGCCATTCCGTCGGCAATGATATCAAAATATCGGGAGTCTATTCCGGTTCCGATTTGCCGGGTATATTTCCGGGGTATGGTATCGATGCCTTCAATGGCCTTTATAAAATGTGGTACAAAATAGTGCCCCCGGTTTGCAATTATTGCAGCCAGGTTGGCAATCTGGATAGGCACGGTTTCAACCTCTCCCTGCCCGATTGAATTGGAGTAGATGGTACTGAATGCCCAGCGTCCTTTGCCGTAGATTTTGTCATAATAGGCAACATCCGGGATCAGCCCCGGTTTGACTCCGGGAATATCCACCGGAAGCACCTGCCCCAGGCCAAAGTTCTTGGCCATCGGTGTCCAGGTGGACAAACCCATCTCACTGTCGCGAAAATTACTGGTGCTCTTGCCCTGAAGAATGATCCGGCGGAATACGGTATAGAAATAAGGATTGCAGGAATAACGGATTCCCTCCCTCAAACCATGAGCATTCGGGTGGTTATGGCAACCAATGATTCCCTTGTTGCAATCCACGCTGTAAAATTCATCCAAAACTCCCAATTGAAGGGCAATCAATGCCTGAATTATTTTGAATATTGAACCGGGTGAATACCTCGACATGGTGGCCCGGTTGAAAAGCGGATTCAGGCTGTCATTCATAAGCCGTTCAAAGTTCTGCCCGCGAACACGCCCAACCAGCTCATTGGGATCATAACCGGGACTCGAAATCAAAGCCAGAATCTCACCCGTAGCAGGTTCAATGGCTACAATGCTCCCCCGTTTATGCGCCAGCAATTGCTCCCCGTATTGCTGAAGTCCTGCATCTATGGTGGTGGTCAGTTTCCTTCCCGGTTCCGGTATGGTATCATAACGGCCATTGTCAAAATTTCCCTGAACCCGGTTATGCACATCAACCAGCATAAAATGAATCCCCTTCCTTCCCCGAAGGATCTCCTCATATTCCGATTCAAGCCCCGATTTGCCAATATAGTCTCCCATCTGATAATAGGGATTATCGGTCATGTCACTGGCATTCACCTCGCCCACATATCCCAGAACATGCGGAGCGATCGGCTCCGGATATTTTCGCTGGGTCCTGGTTTGAATGGAAAAGCCTGGAAACTTGTAAAGTTTCTCCTGCAGGGCTGCAATCTGCTCGGGTGAAACGTTTCTTACAACCGGCGACTGCCGGTAACGCGAGTATTCCCTGGCTTTCTTAAGGCTTTCACGTAACTCGGCGGGATCAACCTTAAGCATCCCGCACAGGTCCAGCGTATCAAAATTTTTGACCTGCTGCGGCAGTACCAGCAGGTCGAACACGGCTTCATTAAAAACCAGAACCTTTCCATATCGGTCGAAGATCATTCCCCGAGCGGCAAATTCAACCTGCCTCAACCTGGAGTTATTGTTGGATGAAAGTTTATAGGATTGGTCGATTACCTGTATGTAAAACAACCGGAAGAGGTAAATTACGGATACCAGGAGGACCATTCCTCCAATCACATATTTCCGGCTCTGGTTTTGATTTCTCATTAGAATTATCGGGAAACTCTGAACCGGATACCTTCCCACATCAGGATCAGGAGCAACGAAAATACTCCGCTGAGAATGACCCGCATTAGGGTCCTCAAAATATCCCGGAGTGAAAGATCCTCAAGGAAGAACAGGACAAAATGATGTATTCCGATCATGATCAGGGCATAAGTCACAAACCAGATGATCCCGTAATTCTTTGAATCGGGATAGGTACCCTGCTCATATTCATCACGTGGATTGATCCAGCGAAGAACAGTCGGCCGAAGGTAAGCGATCAGCACCGTCGAGGCTGCATGGGTCCCCAGTGAAGAACCATTTCCGGCAAGCCCCTGTGGGAAAACATCAATACCCAGACCGAGCAAAAAGGCCGAACCGAGCAGAATCCAGCCGGGTGTATCAAACGGCAGTACCAGGATATACCAGATATAAAAATAGGGATTGATATAACCGCTGAACTGTACGTTGTTCAAAACCAACACCTGGAAAAAGATTACCAGGAGAAATCTGAATATATACCGGTTCAGCCAATCAATCATAGGTTTGTTCCTCCAGCCTGAGCATTTCGGTCTTTGAGAAATTCCGGATTACGTACACACGGGTAAGCTTTTTAAAATCCTGGCTGAGTCTTACCTTCAGCTCAAAGAAACTCCCGGCAGGGGTGCGATCAACTTTGGTGACAAATCCTGCGATTTCTCCCTCGGGAAAGATTGAGGTGAGGCCGCTGGTTATCAACGTATCTCCCTCATAAACAATAACATGACTAGGTATTTCCGATACAATGGCTTCGCGGTAGCTGTGTCCTGGCCATGAAAGGGTTCCAAAATAGCCCTGTACAGCAAGCTTGACACTGCCCCTGAACTTCGAGTTGAGAACGGGGATAACCGTTGAAAAATTCGGCGACACACTCCTTACCATTCCCACGATGCCCTGAGGCCCCACCACTCCCATATCCGGACGCACGCCCTGCAATGTTCCAACGTCAAGAGTAATATAGTTATTCTGCTTGTTTACAGTATTGTTGATAACCCGGGCGGGTATGAAATCATAGCTATAGGCAGGATTAGCAAGGGTTTTAAATGATTCCCGGTCTTCCAGCGGTGCCATCCGTGCCAGTTCATGTCTCAGCCTTGCATTTTCTGTTACGAGAGCGGCATTCTCGGTAGTCAGGTTAAAGAATTTTGTAAGCTGGCTGGTCTGGTTGTAAAAAAAGCTGTTCATGCCCTGTGTCGCCTGGTAGAGCCGGGCGTTTGGCAGCGGATTATTCCGAAAAAGGAGTGCGAGAGCAAAAACCTCCAGGATTACGAAGATAATCTGGAAACTAAACCGGATTATGAATCGGATGAGGTTTTGCATCGCTCATCAGCTATCGCATCAGGAACGGGAAACGTCCGATATTCTTTAAGGCAATTCCAGTTCCGCGGGCAACTGCATGAAGCGGATCATCAGAAACCTTAAAGGGGATATTGATCTTGTCGGTCAGTCTCTTGTCAAGTCCCTTCAGCAAAGCCCCTCCCCCCGTCAGGTAGATGCCGTTATTCACAATATCCGCATAAAGTTCCGGAGGGGTGCGTTCGAGTACGCTCAGGATGGCCGTCTCAACCTTGGAGAGGGATTTATCGAGTGAATGGGCGACTTCGCTGTAAGAAACCGGAAGCTCAATCGGAAGCGCTGTCATCTGGTTTGGTCCTCTGACAATATAATCCTGCGGCGGATTGGCCAGAAGCGGCAGCGCGGCTCCTACATTTATCTTGATATCCTCTGCGGTCTTTTCACCGACCTTAATATTATGCTGATGACGCATATAGGCCTGAATATCAAGCGTAAATTCATCACCGGCAATACGCATCGATTCGTTGCAGACAATTCCTCCCAGCGCGATAACCGCAATCTCCGTGGTACCGCCGCCGATATCCACGACCATGTTTCCATCAGGAGCCAGAACATCGAGTCCGATCCCGAGAGCTGCGGCCATCGGTTCATAAATCATGTACACTTCGCGGGCGCCGGCATGCTCTGAAGAGTCGCGTACCGCCCGGATCTCAACCTCTGTACTCCCGGATGGTATGCCAATTACCACGCGTAGGGACTGGCTGACAAACTTCTGTTTCTCGGAGATCATTTTGATCATCCCGCGAATCATCAGCTCAGCAGCATTAAAATCAGCAATGACACCATCGCGCAAAGGACGAATAACCTTGATGTTATCATGGGTTTTCCCATGCATTTGCCTTGCTTTCTCACCGAGGGCAAAGAGTTTTCCGGTGGCTACATCAATGGCCACAATCGAGGGCTCGTCAACCACAATCTTATCGTTGTGGATGATGATGGTGTTCGCCGTACCAAGATCAATGGCAATCTCCTGAGTCAGAAATGAAAATAGACCCATGTTTTATCTCCTGCGTATTAGTGTTTAAAATGTCGGATTCCGGTAAAAACCATACCGATACCGTTGGCATTGCAATAATCAATTGTATCCTGATCCCGCACGGAGCCTCCGGGCTGGATCACCGACCTGACGCCAGCCTGAAAGGCGATCTCCACGCTGTCGGCAAAGGGGAAAAAAGCATCGGAGGCAAGGACAGCCCCGTTAAGATCGAAACCAAAACTCCGCGCCTTGGCAATAGCATGCCTGAGGGCATCCACGCGGGAAGTCTGGCCGGTGCCGCTGGCATAGAGCTGCTTGTTCTTAGCCAGCACTATGGCGTTCGATTTGGTATGTTTTACAAGAATGTTGGCAAAAAGAAGGTCATCAATCACATCTTCAGCCGGTGCAACTGTGGTCACAACCCGCATGTCGGCTGATGTTTCCCGCTTTAAATCGCGGTCCTGCAACAGAACCCCGTTCAGAAGGCTCCTGAACTGAACGGCCGGAAGTTTGAAATCAGGTTTGCGGATCAGGATGATCCGGTTCTTCTTTTGCTTAAGTATCTCAAGGGCCTGCGGTTCATACGCCTGAGCCAGAATGATCTCAAAGAACAGCTGATTGATCTCTTCTGCCGTAGTCTTATCAATGCTTGCATTGGTAATCAGGATTCCCCCAAATGCCGAGGCCGGATCTGCTGCAAGTGCCAGCTGCCAGGCTTCAAGGAGGGAAGAACGTGATGCGATTCCGCAGGCATTGTTGTGCTTCAGAATGGCGAAGGTTGTCTCACTGAATTCATCAATCAGGGCAATGGCGGCCTCAATATCCAGCAAGTTGTTATAGGAAATCTCCTTGCCGTGCAATTGTTGAAACATTCCGTCAAAATCCCCGTAAAAGGTCCCCTTCTGATGGGGATTTTCGCCATAGCGAAGAGAGCGTGAGGGACCCGCACTTTTACGGAACCGGGCAGGAGCAGGACTGGCTAAATGATTGTAAATGGCTGAATCGTAGTGACTGCTGACCGCAAAAGCCGCAACTGCATATTCATACCGGTCTGCATCAGTAGTCAACCCCTGCTTCTCATCAAGCAGATTCAGCAGCGGAGAATAATATTCAACTGAGGGAACGATCAGTACATCCTCATAATTCTTAGCGGCGGCGCGGATCAGTGAGATGCCGCCAATATCAATCTTTTCAATGATCTCAGGCAGTGAAGCGCCTGATGCCACCGTCTGCTCAAAAGGATAGAGGTCGACAATGACCAGGTCTATCTCCGGAATTTCATAGGATTTTAAACTCTCGAGATCGCCTGATTGTGAACGCCTGGCCAGTATTCCCCCAAATACTTTTGGATGCAGGGTTTTGACCCTGCCCCCTAAAATGCTCGGATATCCGGTCAGGGATTCCACCCTGTCAACAGGCAAACCCAGCGATTCAATAAAATCCGCCGTTCCTCCGGTACTGATTAGCCTGACGCCCAACTGATTAAGTTTTACAACTATTTCATCGAGCCGATCCTTATGGTAGACGGAAATTAGAGCTGTCCTGATATGCCTTTCGATAATCAACCTCCCTCGTTTTAAGATTTGCAAATTTATTAAAAATAGGCAGATATATCAATTTCCTGCCTGATGGCACCCAAATAAATGACTAATTTTGCCCTCTATGACAAACCGCTTCCGGTCAACGATCATCTGGGTTCGCATCTTTCGCGACAGCATAGGGTTCGCTATCCACTCGCTGATCGCTAACAAGCTCCGCACTATCCTTTCGCTTTTGGGCATAACCATCGGAATATTTGCCATCGTCTCCGTTTTCACGGTCGTCGATTCTCTCGGGCGCACCATCCGTAAAAACATAGCCGAGCTTGGCGACAATGTCGTATATATCCAGAAATGGCCAATGGCATTCGGTCCCGGATTTCAATGGTGGAAATACATCCAGCGGCCTGAGCCGGAATTGCGTGAGATGAATGATATCATAAGCCGGTCGAGGACTGTTGAAGCAGCAGCCTTCTCGATTCAGGGGCAAAGAAACCTGAGCTACAAGACCAATTCGGTCAATGACATCATGGTCCTGTCAGTTTCGGAGGACTACGAAAAGGTTCGCACCTTTGAAGTGGAAGAGGGACGGTTTCTTAGCCAGGCTGAATTCCGGTCGGGTACCAATGTGGCCGTGATCGGACGTAAGATTGCCGACGATCTTTTCCCGGGCGAAACACCACTTGGCAAAACCATTGAAATATCCTCCGCGAAAGCAGAGGTTGTGGGGATCTTTAAAAAGGAGGGGGAAGGAATCAATATGGGCAGTAACGACCAGCTGGTATTGATACCCTTGAATTACGCAAGGACTCTCATCAATATCCGCGGATCCGGTGTTCAGCCCACACTGATGGTTAAATCAAAAACCGGTATTCCGATCGACGAAATGGTCGATGAGCTGACCGGCATCATGAGATCCATCAGGAAATTAAAACCCATTCAGGAAGACAACTTCTCACTGAATACCCTTTCGATGATTTCAAATGCATTTGACCAGCTGTTTGTGACCCTGAACATTGCCGGTTTCATCATTGGCGGATTTGCCATCCTGGTAGGGGGATTCGGGATAGCCAACATCATGTTCGTGTCGGTCCGCGAGCGAACCAGGATTATCGGGATTCAAAAAGCTATAGGGGCAAGAAGTTCATTCGTGCTCTTCGAATTTCTCTTTGAAGCTGTTGCCCTTGCAGTGATGGGCGGCATCGTAGGGCTCCTGCTGATCTTTGTGGGCTCCCTCATCGCAAACACGATGATGGAATTCAAAATCGTCCTTGGCCTCAACAATATCATCCTCGGCCTCTCAATCTCCGCAGTTATAGGCATCATCGCCGGCTTCGCCCCCGCCTACCGGGCCTCAAAACTCAATCCGGTGGTGGCGATACAAACGGTGTAAGGGCATAAGGGCATAAGGAAGAATCGTCACTTCACCCACCCGTCTCCCGGTCTCTCAGTCTCTTGGTCTTACAGTCTTACAGTCTGACTGTCTCCACAACAACAGCCATCTCCAAAAACTCCCCCACCCCCAGCTGCTCGGCCCTCTGGCCGCCGAAGCCGGTTGCTTCGAGTTCAGGACACCACAGCGCGGAAAGGGCATTCCGCAACGTTTTGCGGCGTTGGTTAAAAGCCATCTTAACCACCTTATACAGCGTCTCCGGCCGGCAGGGCAGGCTGATGTCATCCTTTCGGGTGAACCTGACCACACCTGATTTTACCTTGGGCGGCGGACGAAACATCTCCTCATTTACGGTAAACAGATATTGGCTGTCATAAAATGCACCCATCAGAACACTCAGGATTCCATATTCCTTCGATCCCGGCCCCGACGCAATCCTTCGTGCCACCTCCCGCTGGAACATTCCTACAACCTCAAAAACCTGTTCGCGGTATTCAAGCACACGAAATAAAATCTGGGAGCTGATATTGTACGGGAAATTCCCAATCACCGCAACCTGGCCCGGCGTGGCAATCGACAGATCCAGCTTAAGAAAATCGCTGCTGATTATTCTGGGTGTTAAATCAGGATAATGATCATGGAGATACCCAACCGATTCGCGGTCGAGTTCAACTGCCCACAGCCTTTCACCAAACCGCTCAAGCAGGCCCCGGGTCAGAACCCCCATGCCGGGCCCGATTTCCAGGACAATCCCGCTGGTCCCGCCGTCGAGGGCCTCAACGATGCGCTCCGCCGTGGGTGCATGTGTCAGAAAATGCTGACCCATACTCTTTTTCGCCCTGACCCTGTCCGACATATCGATTTGTTTCTGTTATATTTACCCCAACCCGCTAACCCGGCCCCAAAAGTAACGAATTTGAAGATCACCCGACTGCAGTCCAACCTGATCAAGGCCTCACTGGCCCTGATTGCCACTGCCTACCTGGTTTACAGGCTCGTCGTTTTTGAGCATTGGGATCAGGCTATGCCCCGGCTGGCTGAGGCTTTCAGGGGCCACAGGTTCTGGTTTCTCGTTGCTGCCATCCTGCTGATCTTTCTGAATTTTTCCTCCGAGGCCATCAAATGGCAGCGAATGGTTAACCGACTGGAACGGGTCACCTACCTGCGAGCTATGCAGGGTGTGCTATCCAGCCTGGCCATGGCAATCACAACCCCTAACCGGATTGGCGATATCATCACGCGGGGGCTTATCCTCAAACAAGGCAACCGGCTGGCAGGTACTGGCCTCACCTTTCTTTGCGTACTTTCTCAGATGGTGGTCACCATAACCATCGGTCTGATCGGAGCTGCGGCATACCTGCCGTCGAACGAATACCTTCTACGGGATCACTCCAACTCCTGGATGCTGACTTTCTCTGTCGCCATCATTTCAGGACTGATCCTGATCGTCCTCTTTTTCGCTATCGACCGCCTCTCCGGATATTTTCAGAAATTCAAATGGCTCAAGGTCTTTCATCCCTTTTTGTACGCTCTGACCGGGGTCTCGGGTCGGGATAAAACCTTTCTGCTCGCCTTTTCAACGATCAAGTTTATCACCTATATCACCCAGTATTATCTGATCCTTCACTTCTTCAACATTCATCTCGATATTTTCACGGGACTCTCCGCAATCGCCCTGCTCCAGTTGATCCTACATTTCATACCGGTACCCACCGTTGGTGACCTTGGCGTCCGCGGTTCCGTCGCCATCCTGATCCTGGGTGCCTATACCACTGACGTTCCTGCTATCGTTTTCACTACCTTTACCATCTGGATCATAAACATCATGATCCCCGCCCTGATCGGTGTATTCCTGCTCCGGAAAATCAAGCTGGAAACACATGACTGATCCGCTCTCCATAGTACTTCTGCTGATCGTATCGGGTTACTTTATTCTCATAGGCGCCTTTATCATCGGCTGGCTGCGAGCACCTGTCAGGCAATATCAGGCTCCTTTCCCAGCGGTCCGTGTCAGTGTCCTGATACCCTGCCGTAACGAACAGGAAAACATCGGTGACCTGATAAAAGCACTTGAACGCCAGGAATACCCGAAGGAATTCCATGAAGTAATATGGATCGATGATCATTCAGACGACGGAACCCGGGAATTATTGGAATCCTTGATAGCCGGGAATCCTGCCACCCAACTGGTGCGTCTTATGGGTCCGGAAGGCGGTAAAAAGGCTGCACTCAAGGCAGGCATGCAGGCCGCAACAGGAGAACTGATCCTGCTGACCGACGCCGACAGCCGTCCCGGCCCATTCTGGATCCGGTCAATGGCCGGATTCTTTCAGAATACGAATGCTGACCTGATTGCAGGGCCGGTGGTTCTAAGCCCCGCTCTAACCTGGCAGGAGAAGATTCAAAAGCTTGAGTTTCTCAGCCTCGCAGCTTCTTCGGCAGGAGCGGCAGGGCTCGGTCATCCGGTGATGATCCAGGGGCCAAACATCGGAGTAAGAGCTTCAGATTATAAATTGATTGTAAACGACCTTGACAACCGGTTCGTTTCTGGTGATGATGTATTTCTGCTGCAATCCATGAAACGGATTCCGGGCAAAACCATCCGGTTCAACCTCGATCACTCTGCAATCATTGAATCAAGGCCCGCCGGCAGCCTGTTCGCTTCCCTCCGGCAGCGCCAGCGCTGGGCCTCAAAGGCCAGGGGGTATACCGATCCCCTGATGATTCTCACAACGGTCCTGGTTTTCCTCTCCAACCTCTCCATTCTGATATCCATTCTGGCAGCCCTCTTTTTCTCCGGGTCTCCCATTCTCCCCATCCTTCTGTTCTTACTGAAATCACTGGCCGACTTCCCTCTCCTCCTGCTCGCCACGGGTTTCTATCAGTGCAAGCCACTACTCATCTGGTTCCTGCCGGTACAGATCCTCTATCCGTTTTACATTGTTTTTGCCGCGGGTTGGGCCATGATGGGCCGGGTCAGGTGGAAATGACGTACGGGGGTGGGACAAAACCCCCGGCCTGAAGGCCGGGGTTACTGATGAGTAACCTTCTACCTTGCTGATTAGAGTTATTGAATAACGCAAGGTACTGATATTTAATATAGTAAGAATCTTAGGAATGGCCAGATAAGCATCTTCGACAGACATCAGTAACCCCGGGGTTCAGCCCGGGGATTTCTGTCCCACCCCCCTACCCCGGACGTATGTATGCGTCCCTACAGGTTCCGTTTTCGCAATATCTGCCTGCTGATTAGATAAAATATTGTCCCATACCCCACCGCCAACAGTAAATTGGCCCAAATTGGCAAAGAAACCGTAAAGTCCTGAAAATCGGAATTAGTCTTAAAAAACTCCGTAAGAGTCAGGTCGGGCAGCGGAGTGAGCCGGGTGATGACACGCATCGGGAAAAACAGGCCCAGCTTGGTCCATACATATTTCTTTACCACAAGGCGGATGATCGGCTCCAGGATAACCTGGTAGATGATAAGTACCACGATAGCCAGGGTTTTATTCCGCAGCCAGACGGCCAGCATCAGGGCAAAGAGCATGTGGGCAACTGCCTGAATGAAGTAGATTCCCAGCATCCAGAGGTTGGAAAACACATCGCTGAAGGAGTATCCCGAGGAGTAAATAAACCCGAAGATCAGGCCGAAAATGAAAATTATAATCGTGTTGGCCAGAGCAATTCCAATAATAACCAGCAATTTGCCATTCAGCAATTCCGATCTTGAAAGACCGTTCACCACCTGCTGGCGGAACATGTTGAAGGAATACTCGTTTCCCACCAGAAACAGAAGTATGATGGCCAGGAAAATATTGGATTTTGCAGCCAGGTAGGCCCAGGTTTTCCATATCTCCGGGAAAATATAAAGTGACTTGAAATTCAGGATATCCTGGTTGTCCACCATCGAAGCTTCCAGCTTGATGTTCGGGATGATAATGATGGAAATCAGAAAGGACCCTACATATAAAATCCCAAGTATCTGGAACACCCGGTAAGGCAGCACCTTGATGGATTCAATCTTTAAAAGCTTCATCATGGCATCGGGGGTTTAGATTGTTTAACCAGTTCGAGGAACTGATCTTCCAGCCGGTTCTTCCGGACCTCCATCCGGGAAAGAACAATTCCGGAACCAATCAGCTCCCGGTTAAGATCGGCATGCTTAACATCGGGCTTCAGTTCAACCCTGAATTCAAGCCCTTCACGGCTGAAGGATTCCACCAGCGGGGACTGACTCAGGGAACTATTCAGCTTTTCGGGTTCCTCACTCTCCAGAATAACCAGATCCCTGCCCTGTATCAGGCTGTCGACCTTTCCCTCTGCCAGTTTATTCCCCTTCTTCAGTACCACCACATGGGTGCACACCTTCTCCACTTCATCCAGAATATGGCTTGCCAGGAGAATGGTCTTACCCGTTGAAGCCACCTGCCGGATCAGGTTCCGGACTTCTGCAATTCCCTCAGGATCAAGCCCGTTTGTAGGCTCATCGAGCACCAGAACCTCCGGATCCCCGAGCAGCAGCGCTCCTAATGCCAGACGCTGCTTCATTCCCAGGGATAAGGTGGCAAACCTTGACCGACGGCGCTCACGCAGGCTTACCAGTGAAAGCACCCGGGAGATATCGCTCTCATCGATACCCTTAATCCGGCATACCACCTTAAGGTTCTGCTCAAGGCTCAGGTACGGATAAAAATTCGGGGTCTCAATAAGAGCTCCTATTCTGATGTTCGCGGCCGGCGAAGGTTTCTCCCCGAACCAGCGGAACGATCCTCCGTCGGGTGCCACGATTCCCATCAGCATGGACAGGGTTGTGGTCTTTCCGCTGCCGTTCGGTCCGAGAATCCCGTATACCTGTCCGGATTCCACGGTAAGCGACAGCTGGTTGACTGCATGAACTGCCCCGTAGGACTTGTCAAGCCGGTCAGTTTCTAAAACAATCATAGTCTGATTTTGGTGATTAGTTACCCATTTCGGAGATGAACTTGATACGTATCAACCTGATATCCTCTTCGGTATAGTCATCTTCCCCGAGTTCCGACAACGCATCCTCAACCGATTCCGTTTCCGCTTCCTCCTTGAAATAGGTGTAAATTTCTTCCTGATGTTCCTCGTCCATTACCTCATCGATGAAGTAATCGATATTAAGCTTGGTCCCGCTGTTCACGATGGATTCGATTTCCTTAAGCATCTCATTCATCTCCAGCCCCTTCGATTCCGCAATTACGTCAAGGGGCACCTTGCGGTCAACACTCTGGATAATGGAGACCTTCATGCTCGATTTGTTTACGATAGACCGGACCACCAGATCCTGAGGCCTTTCGATTTCTTTTTCCTCGACATATTTCTTGATCAGCTCCACGAAATCTTTGCCATACCGCTGGGCTTTGCCCATACCCACCCCTGTCATGTTGGCCAGCTCCTCGGTCCGGATCGGGTAATAAACAGCCATATCCTCCAGGGATGGGTCCTGGAAAATTACAAATGGCGGAAGATTGTGTTTTTTGGAGATATTCTTTCTCAGATCCTTAAGTAGGCTGAACAGTTCCGGATCAACCGCACCGGCACCACCACCCCTGGGAGCTTTCTGGTCATCGGATTCTTCGTAACTCGGGTCCTCAGTTAACATAAAGGAAACAGGTTCATCAAGAAATTGCTTCCCGGCATCGGTAAGTTTTAAGGTGCCGTAATTATCTATGTCTTTGTCAAGCAGTTGGCCAATCAATGCCTGCCGCAGTACGGCCTGCCAGAACCGCTCATCCTTCTCACTCCCCTGTCCGAATATTTCAAGATGATTGTGTTTATAGGTCCGGATGGCTGAGTTGACCTGACCGGTCAATACTTTTGCAACATGCTCTGGCTTAAACTTTTCCTTCACCTCCAGCACGGCATCCAAAGCCATTGCGATATAATCCTTCCCTTCAAACTGTGTTTTCGGACTGAGGCAATTATCGCAATTCTCGCAATTGTCCTTTTGATATTCTTCGCCGAAGTAATGCAGAAGCTGCCGGCGTCGGCAAATGGAAGACTCTGCATATGAGGCTGTTTCATGCAGTAATTGCCTTCCGATCTCCTGCTCCGCAACAGGCTTGCCCTGCATGAATTTCTCGAGCTTCTGGATATCCTTATAACTGTAAAAGGCGATGCAATTCCCCTCTCCTCCGTCACGCCCAGCCCTGCCGGTCTCCTGGTAATAACCCTCAAGGCTTTTGGGTATATCATAATGAAGGACATACCTGACATCCGGCTTGTCGATACCCATCCCGAAAGCGATGGTTGCCACGATTACTTCCACCTCC
>MEOR01000003.1:42343-45180 GCA_001769295.1 Bacteroidetes bacterium GWF2_49_14
GGAATTTATCCTGATTGGTGCCCCGGGTATTTCCATCCAGGCCGGCATGGTACGGAAGGGCTTTTATTCCATTCACCACCAGGGTTTCGGCAAGTTCCTCCACCTGTTTTCGGCTGAGGCAATAAATAATGCCCGATTTACCTGCGTTCTCCTTGATGAATTTGATAATCTGCTTTTCTGGATCCTGCTTGGTGCGCACCTCATAATAAAGGTTTTCCCGGTTAAAAGAAGACTTAAACTCATCCGCATCCAGGACGCCCAGGTTTTTCTGGATGTCGTTCTGCACTTTTGGGGTGGCCGTAGCAGTAAGCGCCATGATGGGTGCCCGGCCGATCTGTTCTATGATAGGGCGAATCCGACGATATTCCGGCCTGAAATCATGACCCCATTCTGATATGCAGTGTGCCTCGTCGATCGCGAAAAAGGATATCGTGACCCCCTGGAGGAACTCAGTATAATCCAGTTTATTCAGGGATTCAGGGGCTACATAAAGAAGCTTGGTTCTTCCGCTCTGTACATCTTCCAGAACCCTGGTTATCTGGGCCTTGGTAAGTGAAGAGTTCAGGAAATGAGCAACTCCGTCAATCGCGCTGAATGCCCGCATGGAATCAACCTGGTTCTTCATCAGGGCAATCAGGGGGGAGATGACAATGGCGGTGCCCTCCATGAACAGGGCGGGCAGCTGATAACACAGCGACTTGCCGCCGCCGGTAGGCATCAGGACAAAAGAGTCCCTGCCCGATAGTACATTCATGATAACCGCTTCCTGGTTAACCTTGAAAGTGTCAAATCCAAAATTAAGTTTCAGGAATTCATGAAGCTTCGCTGTATCCACATCCATCCTTTCAATAATTTAGCCAAACCAACGTTTTAGAATTGCTACTTTTGTAGATTAAATTTAAGAAAAATTAAACACCAAAAGGCCCCCGTAAAAAAAGTTATCATGATCGACCACAAAGAAATACTCAGGCGCGCCGAATTAACCCTCCGTACGGAAGCGGATGCCCTGACGAACCTGGTTGGGAGCCTCGACGAATCCTTCGCCCTGCTGGTGGAGCGAATCCACAAAAGCCGCGGGAGGCTGGTGTTGACAGGTGTGGGTAAAAGCGCGCTCATTGCCCGTAAAATCTCAGCAACCCTCAATTCTATAGGCACATCCTCTGTTTTTATTCACGCCACCGATGCCCTGCACGGCGATTTAGGGAATCTGTGTCGCGAGGATCTGGTGCTATTTATTTCCAAATCCGGCAATACCCCGGAGATCCGGATTCTCATCCCGCAGATCCGTACCCTTGGAAACGATATCCTTGCCATGGTTTCGGACCCAGGATCCTATCTCGAAAGCCAGGCTGAAATCACCGTCAGGATTCCGGTTCAGGCCGAAGCCTGCCGGATCAGCATGATTCCCACTACCAGCACCACCCTGCAGCTTGCAATGGGTGATGCTCTGGCTATGTGCCTTCTCGAGCTGAAAGGCTTCACCGAAAGCGATTTTGCAAGGCTCCACCCCGGTGGATCAATAGGCAAAAGATTGTTTCTCAGGGTTTCCGACCTTTATACGCGGAACGAAAAACCGCTGGTGCTGATCCATGATCGCATCCCTGCTGTGATCCTGGAGATCACCTCGAAAAGGCTTGGAGCTACCGCAGTGGCCGATGAGCAGGGCAGGATTGCGGGGATCATTACCGACGGGGATTTGAGGCGGATGCTGAAGAATCATGATGATACACGCAATCTCACGGCAGGCATGATCATGTCGGCAAACCCAAAAAGTATCCCGCCCGAAGAACTTGCAGCAGCTGCGCTCGAAATCATGCGTTTCAACAGCATCACCCAGCTTCTCGTTATGCTGGACGAGCACTATATCGGGGTAATACATATTCACGACATCCTGCGCGAAGGAATAGTATAATCGGCCATGAAACTCTATACCCAGAACCTCGTTAAGAAGTACCGCCAGCGTACCGTTGTCAATAACGTCTCTGTTGAAGTCCGGCAGGGTGAAATCGTGGGGCTGCTTGGGCCCAATGGCGCAGGAAAAACGACAACCTTCTACATGATCGTCGGACTGATCCGGCCGAATGCCGGACGCATTTTCCAGGAAGGAAGGGACATCACGAACGACCCTGTGTATAAAAGAGCCCAGGGAGGCATCGGTTACCTGGCGCAGGAACCCTCCGTTTTCCGGAACATGACCGTTGAGGATAATATCTATTCCGTGCTGGAAATGACAAAAATCCCGAAACCGGAGCAAACGGAGCGCGCAGAATCCCTGATCCATGAATTTGGCCTTGATAAAATAAGGCGGAACAAGGGCATACAACTGAGCGGCGGCGAACGCAGGCGTACCGAAATCGCCCGCGCCCTCGCACTTAAGCCCAACTTCATCCTTCTCGATGAACCCTTCGCAGGTGTTGACCCCATTGCCGTCGAGGACATCCAATCCATCGTCTGCAAACTCAAGGAAAAAAATATCGGAGTGATCATTACCGACCATAATGTCCATGAAACACTAACGATTACCGACCGGGCTTACCTGCTGTTTGAAGGCAGTATCCTGAAAGCAGGTACCGCCGAGGAACTTTCTGAGGATGAACAGGTAAGAAAGGTGTACCTGGGACAGAACTTTGCCCTCCGCAAATAGGCGGTAATCCCCGCAACTGTAACCACTTATCGGATTTTTTTCTATCTTTGCCGGACTTTTGCGGATGTGTCGTAATTGGTAGCCGAGCCAGACTTAGGATCTGGTGCCGAAAGGCGTAAGGGTTCGAGTCCCTTCATCCGCACTTTTTTAATTCCTACAAGTTACAGATAAACATGAACATTACCCGAGAAAA
>MEOR01000004.1 GCA_001769295.1 Bacteroidetes bacterium GWF2_49_14
TGAATCAGTCCCTCTACTTCCCCACCGAACCAATTGGCGGACGGATGAGCCTGATTGATGTTCTTCTGGAGTCCGTCAAATCGGGCGGTCTGCAAGCCTATTCGGCCAACGATGACCTGAACGAATTCAAAGAACCCGTAACCTATCTGCAGGTTCTGGAAGAGTTCGATGCCAAGGACCAGGTAACAGAGGTTTTCAATGTGAATACCAACCGGTACGACAGCGTAACCATTAAAGGGGAAATCCGCACCAACGAGGTTCAGCAGGTACTGATCAAGGAGATGTGGTTTTTCGACCGCAAGCGTTCTGTTCTGGACGTCAGGGTGATCGGCATATGCCCGATCCGCATCATTCCGGCAGAGGGTGATTCAACGCTCGAAAACCTGAACCGGAAGAAACTTTTCTGGGTAAAGTATCCGGAAGCACGCCTGTTCCTAGCACAAAAAGAAGCTTTCAACAGTTTTAACGACTCTGAGATGCGGAGCTTTGACGAGATATTCTATAAGCGCTTTTTCGACGGTTTTATCGTGCAGGAATCAAATGTTTACAACAACCGCATGATCCGCGACTATACGATCGGGATTGAAAGCCTGCTGGAAGCGGAAAGGATTGAAAATTTGATATTCCAGTTCGAGCACGATTTGTGGGAATATTAGAAAAGTGCCTTAAACAAACCCATTTCCCAGCTTCAGCTTCACTTCATCCACCATCATCCGTATCTGCTGTTCGTCCTCTTTGCGGCAGATCAGCAAGGCATCTTCTGTATCAACAATGATGTAGTCGTCGAGGCCCTGGATTACGGTGAGCTTTCCCTTGGGAACATGAATCATGTTGCGGTTTGCGCTGAAGCCCATTACCGTTGCATTGCCAATTGCATTCTGAGCTGAGTCCCTGGCAGTATGCTCATACAGGCTTCCCCAGGTACCCAGATCGGACCATCCGAAATCGGCACATTGAACAAACACGTTATCAGCCTTCTCCATCAGGCCGTAGTCAATCGAGATTTTATCGCAGGCTCCGTAAACCTGCCGGATAAAGGCCGCTTCTTCAGCCGTTCCATAAGCATTGGCCCCATCGCGGAAGAGGCTCTCCATATCGGGAAGATATTTGTTGTAGGCATTTTCAATTGCCTTTAACGACCAGATGAACATCCCGGAGTTCCAGAAAAAGTCACCGCTCTCCAAGAAGATTTTTGCAAGCTCCAGGTTGGGTTTCTCGGTGAAAGTCTTTACCCTTTTAAGGCACTGAATCCCTTCAAAATCCTCTGTTCCATTAACCTGTATGTATCCGTATCCGGTTTCCGGGCGGCTGGGCATGATCCCCAGGGTAAGCAGAACGTCGCGCCGGCGAACGAAATCCAGCCCCTGGTTGATGATCCTGATAAACTCGGCTTCGTTACTGATCAGGTGGTCGGAGGGCGCAACGATAATATTGGCATCCGGGTTCAGCCGTGCAATCCGCTGATTGGCATAGGCAATGCAGGGAGCGGTGTTTTTACGCAAGGGCTCCAGCAAAACCTGGTCGGCCCGCATGTCGGGTATCTGCTCCAGGATCAGCGCTCCATACTCTTCATTGCTAACGATAAGAATATTCTCAAACGGACAGACCGAGCGGTAACGGTCAATGGTTTGCTGCAGGAGTGACCTGCCTGTGCCGAGGATATCCAGGAACTGCTTCGGATGGCGGGTGCGGCTGTACGGCCAGAAACGGCTTCCGATTCCGCCTGCCATAATGACGACAAAGGTGTTCTTATCCATAGAGAGGTAAGGAATATCTCAGGTTTATAGTAACCTAAGTTACTAATGATTCTTGAATTTCCGCCATGGCGTGAACCGAATATATCCGGTTGCTGATCTTTTCGCGGCACCGGAAGCGGTTTCTCATTTTTTCGCCCTTGATAAAGGTTCTTCCATTTCGCAGGGTAAAAACCGCCCCTTCCGGAAGATCAACCAGGCGCTGTATTCCGGAATCCTCTCCGGCCAGTCCCAAGGCACGATACATAGCCTCACAGGCTCCGGAACCGATACGCTCACGCTTGAAATAACACAGAACAACCGCCTTCGAAACCGCTGGTTCAAGAATTCTGGATTCAATAACCTGTTTCAGCATCAGCCTGAATTCATGCTTCCACTCCTCACCGTGCGGCCGTGCTCTCCTGCCGTACCTCTTCCATACCCGGAAATGTGCAACCTCATGGGTCAGCGTGATCAGGAATTCCACCGGGTGCATATCATGGTTCAGCGTAATCACTGCCCTTTTGCCCTCAGGCGGTATCCGGAAATCACCGTGTTTCGTTGTGCGCGTCCTGGTAAGCCTGAGTTGTATGTCGGTACCCCTAAGCCACTCGTCCAGAAGCGCTTCCGAGCCAGGCACCAGCCGTTTTTTCCATATTTCCGGGATGTTGAGCATGGTCGCAATATTATGGATTTTATCTCTATCTTAGTTTCAATTTCCCTGCATGATGAGACTCTTTCAGAATCTTGGCCGATATTTGATCTTCATCCGGCGGGTTTTCTCCCGGCCCGAGAAGCATAGTCTCTATTTCAGGCAGGTCTTCAGGGAAATAGACAAGCTCGGTGTATCATCCCTGGGTATCGTGGCCATCATCTCCTTTTTTATCGGAATGGTCGTAATCATCCACATGACCACAAGCATCAGCAACCCCCTGATTCCCGCCTATTATAACTCCTTCACCACGCGTGATGTCCTCGTGCTCGAGTTCTCGTCTTCAGTACTCTGCCTGATCCTGGCTGGTAAAGTGGGATCGAATATCTCCTCTGAGATTGGAACCATGCGGATCACCGAACAGATCGATGCCCTGGAAACCATGGGGATCAACTCGGCCTCCTACCTCGTTCAGCCCAAAATTATCGGGATGATGCTGATCATTCCGGTCCTGGTCATAATCAGCATATTTATCGGTCTCCTGGGCGGCTGGTTCATCGCAGTGGTTGGCAATATGATGACCTCCGCCGATTATCTGCAGGGAATACGGTTTGATTTTCATCCCTACAAAGTTTTTTATACCCTGATAAAGTCCGTGGTCTTTGCCTTTATTATCACCTCCGTTTCAGCCTACCACGGATATTACACCCAGGGCGGAGCACTCGAAGTGGGCCGCTCCAGCACGCTCGCCGTGGTTTGGAGTATGATCCTGATCCTGATCTCCAACTATTTGGTTACACAGATAATGATCGGATGATCAGGGTTGACAACATATCAAAAACCTTTGACGGAAAGGCTGTCCTGACGGATATCTCGGCAACATTTGACGAGGGGCGCGCCAATCTGATCATCGGACGGAGCGGATCGGGCAAGACGGTGCTGTTGAAATGCCTGATCGGCATGTTCGAACCCGATTCCGGCGATGTCTGGTACGATGCCAACCGGTTTACCGAACTGGATTCCGACCAGCAGCGCACCTTCCGCCAGCAGATGGGTGTGGTGTTCCAGGGGGGCGCACTCTTCGATTCACTCACAGTGGAACAAAACGTGCGGCTGCCCATGGACTTTTTTACCTCCTGGAACCGGAACGAAAAAAAGGACCGGGTCAATTTTTGCCTCGAAAAGGTTACCCTGCCGGGAGTCAACCGTCTATTCCCGGCCGAGCTCAGCGGTGGCATGAAAAAACGTGTGGCCATCGCACGGGCCATTGCCCTCAACCCCCGTTACCTTTTCTGCGATGAACCCAACTCAGGGCTCGATCCGCAAACAGCCATTGTAATAGATAAGCTCATCCGGGAAATAACCGTCGACTTTAATATCACCACCGTTATCAATACCCACGACATGAACTCGGTCATGGAGATCGGTGACCATATCCTTTTCCTCTCCGACGGAGCCAAATGCTGGGAAGGATCCAACAATGAAATTTTAACGAGCGGCAACAAAGTGCTCAATGATTTCGTTTTTGCATCGGAACTGATGAAACGATTCAAATGAAACGACTCCTCCCTGCCCTGCTCTTAATCCTTGTAATTCTACCCTTCTCCTGCAACAGGGGAGAATCCTCAGGTAAAACGGAAATCATCGGCGAGGAAAAAATGGTGAACCTGCTGATCGAAACACACCTGGCCGATGCCATCCTGTCAAAGGACGTGAATACGCTCGATCACAGAAAGGACATGGCACTCTATTTTTATCCCTCGGTTCTGGAGAAGTATAGCGTTACCCGAGCTCAGATGGACTCCTCTGTCTCCTACTATATCCGTAATCCTAAAATCTATCTCCGGATTTACGACAAGGTGATGAAGGAACTGGAAAAAGACAAAGGAGAAATCAAGCCCAAGGACTCTATCGAATAACGGATGCCAAAGTTCTCCGCCCACTGCATTTACCCTGTTACCTCCCCGCCGGTGCCATACGGTATCATTGAGACCGAAAACGACGGCACTATTTTGAATATCAGGGATACAGGTGGAAAACCCGTTGAAGAAGCCGGTCTGGAATTCCATAACGGGATCATTGTTCCGGGATTCATCAATGCCCACTGCCACCTTGAACTGTCACACCTGAAAGGGCTTATTCCCGAGAATACCGGGCTGACCGAATTTGTAACATCCGTTACAAAAAATCGAAATATCGATCCGGAAGAACTCCGGAGCGCCATCCTGAATGCCGACAATGCCATGCAATCCGAAGGGATTGTGGCTGTTGGCGATATCAGCAACACCGCCAATACCGCCGAAATCAAGAAAACCAGCCCCATCCGTTACCATACCTTTCTTGAGATCTACGGGTTCGATCCAATCACTGCCCAATCCCGCTTCAACGAAGTCTTAAATCTTTCTTCTTTAATCTTTAATCTTTCTTCTTTATCCCCTCACGCCCCGTATTCCGTTGGCACAACCCTCTGGCAGCTCCTCCGCGATCATCCGGAGCTCACCCGTCGTATCAGCATACACCATGCAGAAAGTGAAGAAGAGCGGGAGCTTCTGGAGCATGGAACCGGAACCATGGCCGATGCTTTCCGCCGGCAGGGCTTCGATCTTACCCAGATACCGCCCAATGCCAGCGACATCTTCGCCCTTCTGAACGAATACCTTCCCGACAGCGAGGTACTACTTGTGCATAATTTGACGGATGACCGACGACGGATGACCGACGACGGACGACCGACGACCGACGTAAGTCCATCATCCGTCATCGGTCATCCGTCATCCGTCTTTTACGTTCTCTGCCCCTCCTCCAACTGGTACATCCACCGCCGCCTGCCGGATTTTGCAGGATTTGCACAATCGGTTGAAACCGTTTGTCTGGGTACCGATAGCCTTGCCAGTAATCACCGGCTTTCCATGGTTGAGGAGATGAGGATGGTACAGAACACGGCGCCGGAATTGCCGTTTGACACTATTCTGAGGTGGGCCACCCGAAATGGTGCCGTTGCACTGGGAATGGAGAAGGAGATGGGGTCCCTGGAAACAGGAAAGAACCCGGGATTGGTTGCAATCAAAAATTTCGACCTGAAGAATGGGAAGCTGCTATCCGGCAGCAGGGCGCAACGCCTGATCTGAGCCTATTCAAACCCTTTAGAGCGCATGTAATCCGGAGCTTCCGGGCCAAATCGGGTTATATACTCCTCAAACCATCTGATCATAAAATCAGCCATTTCCTGGCAGATTTCCTTGTCGCCCCGGCGGAACTGTTCCTGGAATTCATTGATACGCCCAGTTAAACGCTGGTGCTCCTTTTTATAGTCCGATAGCTGGATAGTGGGCGAATCACGGATTGCCATCTCTTTCTTGGCAAAATAATCCTCTATGTAAAAACCCAGCCGGTGAAAAACGATCGGCAATCGTGTCGTACTGTTCTTCCTATTGATGATATCTATAAGCTCGTTCACGATCTCAAGATAGTTCCGACGGTGATTATCGAGATAATTCAATCCCGATGAGTACTCCTTTTTCCACCTGATCTTTTCCATAATCTGATAAATTTCAGTGCCTTCCAAATGAAATGAAAAGGTACTGCCGGAATAGCCCCCTCAAAATGATAAAAATCACAATATGAAGCAAAACCTATATCTTTAAAAACCCGTTACGGAAATCACTTTTAATGGCCACATTCCTCTTTGATGATATTATTTTCGGTCCTGTCAGAAGCCGGCGCCTGGGGGCATCCCTGGGCATCAACCTTCTCCCCGTAACGGCCAAATGCTGTAATTTCAACTGCATTTACTGTGAATGCGGGTGGTCAGGAGAATCAGGCCGGAAACCTGTTCTTCCCCTTCGTGCAGAAATCAAGCAGCGCCTCGAAAACAAGCTCCGGCAGCTGCGCGAGGAAAAAGTGCCGATTGACAGGATCACCTTTGCCGGTAATGGTGAGCCCACCATTCATCCCGATTTTTCCGGTATCATCGATGACACGCTCTACCTCCGCAATCAATATTTCCCTGATGTAAAAGTGGCGGTTCTGTCCAATGCTTCCCGCCTTGATGATCCCGAAGTATTCAGGGCACTGGTGAGGGTTGACATGAACATCCTGAAACTTGATTCTTCCCGTGATGAAACGGTTAAGCTCCTGAACCGGCCTCCGGAAGGCTATCGGGTTCAGAAGGTAGCAGACGGCATGAAAAGGTTCAATGGCCGCTTCATCCTGCAGACCATGTTTGTTCAGGGAACACTGGAGGACAAGGTGGTGGATAACACCACCGGGGAGGAGATAAAGGGGTGGTTAGGCATTGTTAAGGTAACGAAACCGAAGCAGGTGATGATCTATACCATTGAGCGCGATACCCCTTTGAACACCCTGAGGAAAGTAAGTCCCGAAACTCTTGATGAAATAGCAGTCAGGGTTAGAGGTTTGGGGTTCGATGTGCAGGTATCCTATTAATTTATCCCGATTCTGATGGCCGGAATTAAAACAATCCTTGTGAGTCCGCTGGAATGGGGGCTCGGCCATACGGTGCGGGTGGTACCGGTCATTGCCAGGCTGGCTGAACAGGGACACCGCGTTATCATGGCTTCCGATGGCCGGTCGCTGGGATTCCTGAGGCTTCGGTTTCCCAGGCTCGAATGGGTAAAGATGCCCTTCTATCCGGTACACTATTCAGGAAACCGGCATTTCCTGTTCTCGCTGATTCCCCAACTGCCGGGAATTCTCCAGGCCATCAGGAAGAACCGGTTGCAAATCCGGAGCCTGATCAAGGAACATTCCATCGACCTGATAATCTGCGATAACCGGTATGGACTGACCGCACCCGGCATACCTTCCGTCTTCATTACCAACCAGCTCTGGCTCAAGGCTCCCCGGGGGATCCACTGGGGAGAATGGCTGGGATACAGGATCCACCTCCGGCTTCTGAGGGGGTTTAGCGAAATCTGGCTACCCGATTTTCCGGGCCTGCCCAACATTTCCGGAATCCAGACGCATCCGCCACAGCTTCCCGCGAAAGCGCGGTATATCGGACCGCTATCAAGGTTTGAGGGGGTGGTTCCCGTGAAACCTGAAGGCGCTGTACCTCCTGATTTCCTGGTTCTGCTTTCAGGTCCCGAACCGCAGCGCTCAATCCTTGAAGAACTTATGATACGGCTACTCTCTGAAAAAGGGAAACCCGCGGTTCTGCTCCGGGGATTGCCGTCGGCAGATCCGGAATCCGGGCCGGTTATTGAGCAAACCGGCTGCATCACCATGATCAGCCACGCAGGTGACCCTCATATTTTATGGTACATGATGGAGGCTGGCACGATCATCTGCCGTCCGGGCAACTCCACTGTAACGGATCTGATTCTTGTCGGGAGAAGTGCAATTCTGATACCGACACCCGGCCATACCGAGCAGGAATATGTGGCCGGGCACCTGGCCGAGGAAGGACTTTTTCAGGTTGTAAAACAGGGACAATTAAGAGATTTGAACGTTGAGATTCGAACGCAGAGTGTTGAATGTTGAAAATGAGATCCAGGGATGCCTGATCAGATTCTTGTAGAGACGCATAATAAAGAGACGCATAATAATGCGTCTCTACCTGAATCTGTAATTTCAACATTCAACACTCTGCGTTCGAATCTCAACGTTCATTTTATAATTCATTTTTCTATGGTGGCCAGCCGGAAATCCAATTGCCGTTTAGCCAGATTTGCGCGTGCAATCTCAATGGTAACCTTCTGTCCGATTGTGAAGCGCCGGCGTGTATG
>MEOR01000005.1 GCA_001769295.1 Bacteroidetes bacterium GWF2_49_14
GAAGGAACTTTGAACTTGATTCCCTGTGGTTTTTTTATGATGAGCAGGGATACGTTACCGATCAGATCAGCTACATATCAGGAAAAAAGAGTGGTTTTCATGTTCGGTATCAGACCAGCAGCATAAAAGATTCGTTGCGGGCGGTACCCTTGTTCAGGGAACTCTATGTGGATAACATCCGGCAGGGACTTTCCTATTATTTTAATAAGCAAGGTGCTCTGAATAAGGTAGTTCGCTACAAAGACGGAAAAAAGCACGGGTTGACCCGCGAGTTCCGGGATACCCTGGAACAGGTTGTTTATAAATATCATAACGATTTTCTGATCGACCGGGAGTTTATCAATCAAACCGATGCAAAAGGGGTAAAGCAGGGGGTATGGAGGGATTATTATGACAATGACAATATCCGGATGGAGGCTAATTATAAAAGCGGGCAGCTCAACGGATACTATCGGGAATATGCATCGGCGGGCAAAATGCTGCTCTCAAGGTTCTATGAGAACGGCCAGCTGATCAGTAAGGAAGGCGACGAGGAAATCATTGCCGAGGTGAGGAATCAGTATGACAGCAATGGAAATGTGGTTTCTACAGGAAGTTTTCTTAACAACATTCCCGTTGGCGTGCACAGAAAATATACGGAGGACCCCAACAAGGTGAAGGTTGAGGAGTATGATAACAGCGGACAGGTTGTTTCCGAGGGAATTACCGATGACAAGGGGACAAAGGAGGAGTACTGGAAATTCTTTTACCCCGGGGGGCAGGTCCGGCTGGAGGGAGCCTACAAGGAGGACAAACGGGGCGGGCTTTGGAAGTTTTATTATCCCGACGGGAAACTGGAGCAGAATGGAAACTATCAGAATGGTCAGGAGTCGGGAGTCTGGACCTGGTTTTATTCAAACGGGAACATCCGCAGGGAGGAAAACTATCTGCGTGGCAAGGAGGACGGGTTATCCACAGAGTATGATGAAAGCGGAACCGTGATTGCACGGGGGGAATATATCGAGGGGCAGGAAGAGGGCGAGTGGTTTTATCTTTCCGGCGACCAGACCGAGAAGGGATCCTACCAGGCGGGCCTGAAGAACGGTATCTGGAGGACCTATTATGCCGACGGCACCCTGAAATTTGAGGGTACCTACATACAGGGAAGTCCGGATGGAAAGCACCGGTATTTCCATGAAAACGGAAAAATCAGGGAGGAGCAATTTTACCGCATGGGCCTCAAAGACAAAAATTGGTGGGTTTTTGACATAGAAGGTAACGTTGTAATATCGTATGTTTACAACAACGATGTATTGATCCGGATCAACGGAGTTAAAGTTAATCTTGAAACCGGCGACGGGAATTGATTCATCAAAAAGATTTGGAACTCTGAAAATATCGGAATATAATTTTTAAATTTACCCAAAGGTCATTATGGTTTTATGGAAAGTACAGAAAAATCCATTTTGCTGGTTGAAGATAATAAGCTGAATCAGAGGCTTATGGAATCCTCGTTGCGCAGGTTCGGATTCCATATTGATTTGGCTAACAACGGCTTGGAGGCTGTAGAACTGTATCAGGCCAATCCGGATAAGTATTGTTTGATTATCATGGACATCATGATGCCGGTGATGGACGGGCTCGAGTCGACTCGCCAGATCCGGATTTATGAGCAGGGTAAAACGTACAGGGTTCCGATCATTGCATTGACAGCCAACACGTTCAATGCCGACCGTGAGCGCTGCCTCTCCTATGGCATGGATGATTATCTGGCCAAGCCCCTGAATCTCGACTTGCTTGCGCAGTCGTTCCGGAATCTCGGGATAATTAAATGACCATGCCCGAATCGTTTGAAGAAAGAAATCCACTTTTAAGGGAAGAAGACAAGGAGATAGAACGGCAGTTACGGCCGGTTCAGTTTTCCGATTTCTCCGGCCAGGCCAAGGTTGTGGGGAATCTGCGCGTTTTTGTAAAGGCAGCCAGCATGCGCGGGGAGGCCCTGGATCATGTATTGCTGCACGGACCGCCCGGGTTGGGCAAGACCACCCTGTCACATATTATTGCCAAAGAGCTTCAGGTTGGGATGAAGATGACCTCGGGGCCGGTGCTCGACAAGCCGGGCGACCTGGCCGGATTGCTTACCTCCCTGGAGAAGGGAGATGTGCTGTTCATCGATGAGATTCACCGGCTGAGTCCCGTGGTTGAAGAGTATCTCTATTCGGCCATGGAGGATTACCGCATCGATATCATGATCGACCGGGGACCGGGAGCCCGATCGATCCAGATCGACCTGAACCCGTTTACCCTGATCGGTGCAACCACACGTTCAGGATTGTTAACCAGTCCGTTGCGTGCCCGGTTCGGGATTACCTGTTATCTGGAGTACTATACCAAGGAGATCCTTGACCATATTGTCAAGCGGTCGGCAAGCATCCTGAATGTTGAAATTTCGGCAGAGGCCGCCATTGAGATTGCCCGCAGGAGCAGGGGAACTCCGAGGATTGCCAATGCCCTTCTGCGGAGAGTGCGCGATTTTGCACAGGTTAAGGGAGATGGAAGTATTGAAATCGGGATCACGCAGCATGCGCTGGAAGCCCTGAATATTGATGCACATGGGCTGGATGAGATGGATAACCGGATTCTGACGACCATCGTGGATAAGTTTTCGGGCGGCCCGGTGGGACTCTCAACGATTTCGGTGTCCGTAGGGGAGGAGCCCGGCACCATCGAGGAGGTGTACGAACCTTTCCTGATCCAGGAGGGGTACCTGAAAAGAACACCCAGGGGGCGCGAAGCAACCGAAAAGGCCTATATCCACCTGGGGAAAGTTAGCGGAGCCTCGCAGTCGAGGCTTTTCTGAATGCAAAAAAAATCATCATGAAACGTATTTATTTTTTTCCCGCAACACTGGCTGTTGCAGGCCTTATTTTTGTCCTGTTCCGAAATCCGGCTCCGGAGAACCTGATGCCCCTACCAAAGGAAAATATCAGCGAAGAGGCTGATAAGCAGCAGAAAAGGCAGGAGTGGATCGAGCAGATGCACAAGGCAGCACCGGGCGTGGACTGGCGGGCCATGGATGAGCAGGCGATGGAAGAGCTTTATCTCGAAAGACTTCCCCTATTGCAATCGGCTGCCCGCAGCGGCCATGAAAAATCAGGATTGATTGAAACCCTGGCCGATGGGAACCTTACCGGCCGGTGGATCGAGAAGGGGAGCAACAACTTGTCGGGCAGGGTCCATTGCGTGGATGTTGATTTCACCAATAACAAGCTATACGCGGCCTCCGACGGGGGACAGGTTTGGATGGGGGGCCTGAGAGGCGAAAACTGGAAATCGTTATCCGACCCCTATCGGATTGATAACATTCAGTTCATCAGGGCTTTTCCCAATCCTTCAGGCGGCACACGGATTTTTGCCGCGAACGACAAGGTGAAGATGAACTATACCGATGATGAGGGTATTACCTGGCTGAAAAGCGAGGGCCTCACCTCCTATTTCACCGATTACAAATTACTGCGCGCTGTCAGCCAGAGCAGCGGAACCCTCTATATGCTGGCCTATAAATCAAGTTACCTCTATCTGTTCCGTTCGAAGGACCTGGGCACCAGTTTTCAGCGGATGGTGCGGACGCCGGGGTCCGAGTACAGCGATATCTGGACCAACCGGTTCGGAAATGATCCCCTGTACCTGATCGACCGGAGCCAGGTATATATGCTGGCCGACTCGGTGACGCTGCGGAAGATAGCCGAGGTTCCGCTGAATTTCGCAGTCGCGGATTTACGGCAGATTCAGTTTGCCGGCCACCAGTCGGGTTCCATGGCCTATTTGTATGCCATGTACCGCCTGGAAAAAGTAAGCCGTTTCTTTGGTGTTGACGATGATGGCTTTACCTGGAGATTTCGCGGTGAAATCGGGGAGGGACCCTTTATGCCCAACAGTTTCGGAGTATCAACAGTCAATCCCCGGCTCCTGGGTTTTGGCAGCGTAGAGGCCTTCCGCAGTGAAAACGGCGGCCCCACATGGGTGCACGTCAACGGATGGGGCGAATATTACGCGGATATGAACGGTAAGCTTCATGCGGATATTCCGGAGATCGAGTTTTTCAAAACGCCCACCGAAACGGACCTGACCTACATCAGCACCGATGGCGGGACTTTTGTATCGGAGGATCAGATGAAGACGGTCAGGAATGTATCCCTTGGAAATCTCAATATAAGCCAGTATTACACAACGTACACGCATCGGGTCAAGAACAATGTTATTTATGCCGGGGCGCAGGACCAGGGGTTTCAGCGGGCGACAGAGGAGAGTGCGGGTACTGTCTCATTCGAACAGACGATCAGCGGGGATTACGGGCACATCGTATCGGGCGACGGAGGGGTTTCGTTATGGACCGATTACCCCGGTTTTGCGATGTATTATCCTGATGCAGCGGGCAGCAACGGCATGGCGACCTGGGATTTCAAGGGCAAGGAGCATTTCTGGATGCCCCCGCTGATGGCGGATCCCTATCTGCCGGGCCGGTGCTGGATTGCCTGCGGCACATCCACAACCGGTAACCATTTATGGAGGCTTGAATATGTGAACGGTGCGATCACACATATGGAACTACCCTTTGATTTCAGCGGCCCGAACAAGACAGCCTGGATTTCGGCCATGGCTTTTTCGCCGATAAACCGCGATTATCGCTATGTACTTAATTCCGAAGGCAAGTTGTTTTCCTCCACCGACCAGGGAGTTTCCTGGACTATGTCGACCTCACGCGGCCCGGATTCGCATTATTTCTACGGCAATGCCATCGTACCCTCACCCAGGGACATCAACACGATTTACCTGGCCGGCAGCGGTTATTCAGGCAGTCCGGTCTGGGTATCGCATGACGGCGGCGAAACATTCGCCAAGATGAACAACGGCCTGAAGAACTCCCTGATTTTTGAGATGGTGAGCAATGAGGACGGGTCGCTGCTTTTTGCCGCATCCCAGGTTGCGCCCTGGGTTTATGTGAAGAGTCTCGACAAGTGGTTTGACCTCTCGGGTGTTGGCGCCCCGCAGCAGACCTGGTGGTCGGTTGATTATGTGCCCTCGATGAAAACCGCCCGGTTCGGCACCTATGGCCGGGGCATCTGGGACTTTAAGATCGAAAGCTTTACCGGCATGGAAGAGATCCTGGCCGGCACGAAAAACATCAGCATAAAAATCTGGCCGAATCCTGCCAGCGACCAACTGAATATCAGTACAGACGAACCCCTTCCGGGCCGCACCGTGATCAGCCTGATGACGCTGGATGGGAAGGTGGTGAGATCGGAGGTTTATCCCGATGGCCTCACGCCGCAAAACCAGGTAACACTAGAGGTAACCGGGTTGCCCGCGGGGATTTACGTGGTGAGGGTAGGGGAGAGAGCGGTGAGGGTGGTAATTGGCTCCGCTTCGCTACGCTAATTGGCTCCCTACGGTCGCTAACTAACTCGGCTAACGCCTCGCTAATTGGCGCTTCGCGCTAATTGGGCCAGGGCCTAATTAGTGAGCGCAGCGAACCAATTAGCGACCGCAGGGAGCCAATTAGCCGACCGTTAGGGAGGCCATTTAGCGAGGCGTTAGCCGACCCAATTATCCATCTGTGAAAGTATCCCCCGGTGCAGCTCCCCGATCCTGAGCACTTCGGGATTCCGGCGGGACGTGTGCCATGCGTAGCGTATGCGGGAGCGCCATTTCCGGTTCCAGAACATATAGTGGAGCATATAGACGCCGGAGGGGAGCAGGGTGATCAGATAGGCCAGGCAGATCCACCAGGATTTAAAAATAAGTCCGATAATCAGGATCTGGATACCGTAGGATATGGGCATCATGACGGCCATGCTGAGCACGTAGGCGACGGTGGCCCGGAACTGCGGATCCTTGAAGAGTTTACGCGAGAGGAAGGCCGGTATGCGGAACAGGTGGTAGTTGTTGATCAGTGAATAGAGGTGGAAAGGAAACCCGAGGGCCAGCCAGAGGGTGTTGACCAGTAGTTTGCCCGGGCCATAGGGGGCGTTTGCCGGAATATGGTGGCGGAAGTTGTATTTTTTCATCAGGCCCCGGTATTCGGTTACCTGATCGTTGAGCCATACGATCCCTTCGGGGTCCTCTTCACGCTTCCGGCCAATGAGGCGGATCATCTCCTTGTCGCCCTCAAACTTATCGAACAGTTTTTTTCCGGGAAGATTGCGCAGCTTGCGAAAGCGGGCGCCGTAAATTTGGCGAAGGTCCATCACGGAATCATGAATATCGAGCCAGGGAATCTCGATCATGTGGGGCTCGATATTTTTCCGGATCCGGTTGTTGAGCTCCTTTAAGGCGGCCTGCGGATCGGTACGGTAGGTATCCTTCAGGTCGTCAATGGTGATCGGGTCTCCGTAACTGACTGTAAGTCTACCCCTTACATTGTCGTAATGTGAATAATCGATCCCGGTAGGGATGATTTTCAGGTTGAGCGCAAAATCCGTGCTGTTTTCAGCTTCGAAGGCGATCCTTGCGAGCCCTTTTTTCAAAGGCCGGAAATAGCGCTGGGCGTTATGGTTGCCTTCAGGGAAGAGACAGAGCGGGGCGCCGGCACGAAGCACCCGGGCACACTTTTCGAATACCTCCTGGTTTTTCTGCAGGTTGTCAAATCCGTCGCGCATCCGGTAAACGGGCATCATGTGGATGAAATTCAAAAACCGGATAACGGGTTTTTTCACAAAGAGATCGGCGCGGGAGAGGAAGAAGGGTTGTTTCTTAAGTGTGGTTACGAATACCAGCGCATCCATGAGGGCGTTCTGGTGGTTCGGGGCGAAGACCAGGGCCTCGCCGGACTTGAAGTTTTCGCGGCCGCGCACTTCGGTGCGGCGGTAGAAAATATTTTTATAGGTGAAGTTTATCCAGGGGCGGAGGATTTCGTAGAGGAGGGAGAAGGTTTTTATTTTTTCCATGACTGAGCATGTTGGGCCCGGCTGTAGGGACTCATATATGCGTCTCTACATGTTGGAAACCTTTTTGAGGGCGGGGATGTCGAGGAGGCTGATTTTGCGGCCATGGAGGTCGATGATCCCGTCGTTCTTAAACTCGCTGAGAAGGCGGATCACGGATTCGGTAGCGGTGCCGACCATGTTAGCCAGTTCCTCGCGGGTGAGGGAAACCTGGAGCACTTTTTTCGCATCCAGGCCAAAGGTTTCCATCAATATCAGAAGAATTTCAGCGAGGCGTTCCCGCACGGTCTTCTGAGCGATATCGGTTATAAAATTATTGGCTTCACCGAGTTCCCGGCAGGTGAGCTGCATCAGCTGCATGGAGAAGGCCGGGTTTTCCCTGACGAGCTGAAAGAGGTTTTCGGAGGGGATAAAGCAGACTACGGCATCCTCGATGACCTTAGCGGTGGTGCAGGCAAGCTCCTTGCTCAGAACCGATCGGAAGCCGATAATGTCGCCCTCCCTGGCAAAGCGGATGATCTGTTCCTTGCCGTCGATGCCGGTTTTGTAGATCTTCATGATCCCGGTTTGAACACAATAGAAGCCGTTGATCCGGTGGCCCTCGTGATAGATGATGTTACCCCGCTTGTACACGCTGCACCCCTTGCCGAAGTGGACCGTGTCCAGCTGCTCAGGTGTCAGGTCCTTAAATATCCTATGACCTTTCAGGATGCATTCGTCGCAGATTGGCACATTCTGAAGGTTTTTCATTCGCCCCTCCATGATATCGTTAGATAAGCACCGGACGAAAAAACTGTTAAATTTCAGACTTGTCCGATTGACAAATATATATAATTTCATGTAACAGTATATTGCTGAAAAAACCGACAACATGAACAAAGAGATTTCAGTTACCTGGAAGGGAGAGATGGCGTTTGAGGCGCTGATCGACGGGTATTCCGTCATGATGGATGCAACGCCTGCCGCAGGCGGAAAGAACCAGGGGCCGACGCCGAAACCCCTGCTTATGGCTTCCCTAGGCGGGTGCACCGGCATGGATGTGATTTCACTGGCACGGAAGATGAGGCAGGAGGTAGAGTCCCTCGAGATCAAACTGCAGGGCACCCTCACCGAAGAGCACCCGATGCATTACACAGCCATTCACCTGATCTATATTTTCAAAGGGAAAGAGCTCGATCCGGAAAAACTTCAGAAAGCCATTGATCTGTCGCAGGAGAAGTACTGCGGGGTGAATGCGACGCTTAAGAAGGGGGTAGCCGTAAGTTACGCAATAGAAATTCTTTAATTGGTTCGCTAACGCTCACTAAATGGGTCGGCTAACGCCTCCCTAATTGGTTCGCTGCGCTCACTAATT
>MEOR01000006.1 GCA_001769295.1 Bacteroidetes bacterium GWF2_49_14
TGAGCGGCCAAAGTCCGGATAAATTTCCCATTCTGGTCAAACATCAGGATCCCTTGATTAATAGTTGAAATAAGGATATAATCTTTCCCAACATAGACTCTCATGATATAATCAAAAGAGCTCTCTTTATTAGCCTCCAACTGAATGATTCTAAGATCTTTAACCCAATCGCTGATTTTAACTTCTTCACTTCTGCTGATCTTATCAGCATGAATAACACACACTTCTTCGCCCCCCACCGATACAATTTCAATCGAATCATCGGTTTTTGGCTTACAGGCAATGGCCAGCATCAACAAGGCAATAACAGGGATCTGAATTTTTTTGAAAAGTGACATGGTGTATTAGAGTTTGGTTGGTTCCTTAAAGATAGGAAGCTGCGTGGAACAAATCAATCCTGATCAAATTTTTTACTATTTTTCCTATTTTACATCGGAATATTCTAAAAACCTGACTGTCATGATCATCAGCCGCACATTCGATTTACTGGACCGATATCAGAAACTGTTCAACAAGGAGGGAATCCTCAACGCCAAAAGCAAGGACCAGTGGGTTTCGTACAGCGCCCAGGAGTATATCGGATTGTCGCATGATTTTGCGTATGGGTTGCTCGCCCTGGGTTATCAGAGAGGAGACAAGCTTGCGACCATCACCAACAACCGGCCCGAATGGAACTTCATGGACATGGGGATGGCTATGGCGGGTGTGGTTCATGTACCGGTTTTTACCTCGTTGAACATTGAGGAATACCTGTATGTACTGGATCATTCCGATGCGAAGGCAGTGGTGGTTTCGGATCGGAATCTCCTGCAAAAGGTCAGGCCTGCCGTGGACCAGCTGGCTGCGCTCATTTCCTGCTATACGATAGAACCGATTGATAATGAGCCTAATTGGATGGAAATCATTGAGCTTGGCAGGAAAAAGATGGAAGAGGTAAAGGAGGAGCTTGCAAAACGGAAGCAGGAGATCACGCCTGATGATTTCGCCACCCTCATTTACACCTCAGGAACAACGGGACTCTGCAAAGGGGTGATGCTTTCACAAAAGAACCTGGTAAGGAATTTCCTTGCTGCGGCCGAGGTATTCGGAATGGGTCCGGATGACAATTACCTGAGCATTCTGCCGCTCTGCCATGTAGGAGGCCGGATGGGGAATTATCAGACCCAATACAGCGGTGCCAGGATTTACTATGCGGAAAGCATGGGGACCATTGCTGCCAACCTGAAGGAGATTAAGGCAGACGGGTTCGATACCGTGCCCAGAATTCTCGAAAAGATTTATGATAACGTCATAGCCAAAGGCAACAAACTTACCGGCATCAAGAAAAAGGTTTTCTTCTGGGCCGTCAGGCTGGGACTGCGGTACAAGGTAGACTCCGAAAGCAGCTGGCTTTACAAAAAACAACTGAAAATTGCCGATAAACTCATTTTCAGCAAGTGGCGGGAAGCCCTCGGAGGGCGGATCCGGTTGGCGGGCTGCGGCGGAGCCAGCCTGCAGCCCAGGCTGGAAAGAATCTTTTGGGCAGCCGGAATCAAAATCATCAACATGTACGGACTGACCGAGACTTCCCCCATTATCACCATAAACCGGCAGATGAAACCATTCCTGAAACTGGGTTCCGTAGGATCCTTGATTGATGGCGTGGAACTGAGAATCGCCGAGGATGGGGAGATCCTCTGCCGCGGGCACAATGTAATGCTGGGGTATTACAAGGAACCGGAAATGACCCGGTCGGTGATTGATAAGGATGGTTGGTTTCATACCGGTGACATTGGCTCCCTGGAACGGGGCATCCACCTGATGGTAACCGATCGGAAGAAAGAAATATTCAAGCTATCGAACGGGAAATTCATTGCTCCCCAGATACTTGAAGGCCTGTTGAAAGAATCGGAATTAATCGAACAATCCTGTGTGGTGGGTGATGGTGAAAAATTCCCCGGTGCCCTCATCTCCCCAAACTTTGCCCAGCTGGAAAAACAACTTCAGAATCAAAGCGTTACATTCGATAACCGGGAAGATCTGGTAAAATCATCAGAAGCAAATGAAATCGTGAAGGACGAGATACAAAAGATAAACAGAAGGCTTAGTTCCACAGAAAAGATAGGCAGGTTTCGGTTGGTCCCGCATGATTGGTCGCCGGAAACCGGGGAACTCTCCCCAACACTGAAACTCAGGCGGAAATTCATCCATGAAAAATACGAGGAGCTGATCCGGCAGGTTTATCAGAAATAACTTTTTGAAGATGCAGATCGTAGCTGTCCGTGACAAAAAAACATGCAGGGAATTCATTGAGGTCCCGAAGATTCTCTATCGCGGAGACCCAGTCTGGGTTTGTCCGCTTGACCAGGATATCGATGCCATCTTTGATCCCGGCAAGAACGTTTATTATAAACATGGAGAGGCAACCCGATGGATTTTAAAAGATGACCAGGGAGTCCTGGCCGGACGCATTGCTACATTCATTAATTATCAGACAGCCAATATTCAGGACCAACCAACCGGGGGAATAGGGTTTTTCGAATGCATCAACGATCAGCATGCTGCTCATCTGCTGTTTGATACGGCCAAATCCTGGCTTACCGGGAAAGGTATGGAGGCCATGGATGGCCCGATGAATTTCGGCGAGGTCGACAGTTACTCAGGGCTTCTGGTTGAAGGTTTTACGCACCCTTCCTATGAAGTCGCCTACAATCCCCCCTATTATCAGGCGCTGTTTGAATCCTATGGCTTTCAAACTTATTACAAGCAGGAAGGTTTTCACCTGGATGTAACCAAAGAGATGCCTGAGCGGTTTACCCGGATTGCCGAATGGGTTGCAAAAAAACCCGAATACCATTTCAGGCATTTCACCTGGAAAGATCAGGATAAAATGATTGCTGATTTTGCAGAAGTATTCAATGTCGCCTGGGCTTCGTTTAAGGAAAATTTTGAACCCCTTCAATCAGATTATATCCTGAATACCTTAAAAAAGGCCAAAGTCATTATCGATGAGGAGTTCATCTGGCTCGCCTACCGGGACGAAAAACCGATCGCCATCTACCTGATGTATCCGGATGTGAACATGGTTCTCAAGCACCTCGACGGGAAACTGCATATCTGGAATAAATTAAAATTCCTCTGGTACATTAAACGAAAATCCATCACCCGGGCACGCGGGGTCCTCATGGGCGTCATACCCAAGTACCAGGGACTCGGCATTGAATCAGCCTTCATCTGGCAGCTGGTTCAGGTGTTTAAAAGGAAGAAGCAATACCGGGAGATCGAGTTCTCCTGGGTAGGGGACTTCAATCCGAAAATGAGAAAGATATTCATTTCGGTGGGCAGCGTATCGGCAAAGCACTATATCACGTACAGGTACCTGTTTGATCGGAATAAGGAGTTTAAGAGGTATCCGATACCGGGGATTTGATGATGTGTTGATGTGATGATGTGTTGATTTGATGATTAAAAGATTATGTACGATATTATTGTAATCGGCGGAGGTTTGGGTGGGCTTACCGCGGGAGCCAAACTGGCGAAATCGGGAAAAAAAGTATTATTGATTGAGCAGCATGACAGGCCGGGTGGTTGTGCAACCACGTTTAAGAGAAAGGGGTTTACCCTGGAGGTGGGTCTTCATGAAATGGACGGCCTATATGGCAGCGACATGAAAACCAGGATTTTCAGGGACCTGGGAATCCTGGAGACGGTTGATTTTATTAAAGTCCCTGAATTCTACCGCTTTGTGAACGGCCGCCGGGACTTGGTGGTGAAGCATGATCCTGAGGAGATGGTCCGGCGGTTATCCGACCATTTCCCGAATGAAAAAAATGGGATTGAAGCTTATTTCCATCTGGTGATGAACATCCGGCAGATCATGAAGCAGAATGAGCTGGATTCCAACAGGACACTGGGTGAGTTTATGGATTCAATTATTTCGGATGAGGACCTGAAACTCATCCTGCTGGGCAATCTTGGCTATTTTCATGATGATCCGTACAGCCTGTCGCTGGGGTACTATTGCATGGCACAGAACAGCTATTATACCGGCGGGGGAAATTTCATCAAAGGAGGATCTCAGGTTCTTTCCAATGCCCTGGCAGGTGTGATCACCGCGAACGGTGGTGAGGTTTTGCTGAACCACCGGGTTACGGGAATCCAGGTGAAAGCTGGTTTGGCGACAGGCGTTATCTATCAAAAAAGTAGCGGTGGTGCAACCCTGTCGGCATATGCCCATGACATAATCTCCAATGCATCAATTCCACAGGTTGGCGATTCTTTGCTACCACCTGACTTTCAAAATTTTCGTGATTCTTATTCCGACTTAACACCCGGTGCCTCCCTGCTGACTGTTTATTTCGGTTTTAAGGCCAGCCCTGCAAACCTTGGACACCACCAGTATTCCACTTTTGTATTTGACCCATCAGTCAGAATTCTGGCTGATATTCTGCGGAATAACAGGGGACCCTTTGAGACCAGGAGTTACACCTTTGTCGACTATTCACAGATAAATTCAGAGTTGGCTCCGGAAGGGAAAGCCGTTGGGGCCATCTGCTGCATGGATTATCCTGATAAATGGGAGCACCTTGACCCGAAGGCGTATAAGGTTCGTAAGAGGGAGGTTGAACAGATTTTCCGGGACCGGCTTGAAAAACTCATCCCGGGAATATCGGATACCATTGAATATTGCGAAGTTGGAACTGCCAAAACGGTACAGCGATATACCCTGAATCCCCGGGGGGCCGTTTACGGTTTTGCCCAGACCCCCGGGCGGGTTGCCACGCGCATTTCATCACCGATTGAAAACCTCTATTTCGCCTCCGCATGGACCCAGACCGGCGGCGGATTCTCAGGGGCTATCTACAGCGGGTATCTGTGTGCGATGGAGGTATTGCGTAAAAGACGATAGAGCAATACCTATTTCACGGTTTTCAGATAGCGGTACAGGTCGCTGTCGGTGGTAATGATCAGGCTGGTTTTGTCGTCAAAAGATTTGTCAAGGGTTTCCATGGCGCGCAGGAAGGCATACAGATCCCGCGAGGCAGCATTTTTATTATAGGCTGCTGCGTAGACCTTCGTTGCCTCTGCATCGGCACGTCCACGGATCTGTTCGGATTGCTTGACAGCTTCTGACTTAATCTGGGCAAGATCCCTTTCTTTGTTACCCTGTATCTTGCGTGCTTCTCCCTGGCCTTCCGAACGGAACTGGTCGGCGATCCGGTTACGCTCGCTGATCATCCGGTCGTATACATTATTCCGCACCGACTCCACGTAATTCATCCGTTTGATCCGGAAATCAAGGATGATGATCCCAAGATCGGTTGTTCGTTCATTCGCCTTGACCAGAATCATTTTTTCGATGGCTGCACGACCCACATTGATAGAATCCAGTGATTCAATCTCCTGCAGGTATTGCTCGGATGTTTCCGGTTTCCGGTTGGTGGACCTGACCAGATCGAGAAGTTCGTATCTTGCAATAGCATTCCGGGTTTCGCCGTCGAGGATATCATCGAGGCGGGATTGTCCCGAACGCTCATCCCGCAAACGCATATAGAATTGCAGCGGATCCGTGATCTGCCAGCGCGCGTATGTATCCACAAAGATGAATTTCTTGTCCTGAGTAGGAACCTGGTTGGGGTCACCGTCCCATTTCAGGTATCGCTTATCGAATCGCTGGACCTTCTGGATGAACGGAACTTTGTAATTGACTCCCGCATGGGTACGTGATCCTCCAACTGGTTTCCCAAACTGGGTAACAATGGCCTGTTCGGTTTCATCAAGAATGAACAGGCTTCCCAACGCCAGGATCAGAACCAGGACTCCTCCGATGAGATATAGGATATATTTTGTTTTCATGGCTTACTTGTTTTGAGTGGCGGCGGTTGTTGAGGCAGCGGCCGGGATGTTGGCTGTGCCTTTTTTGCCAATATTCAACAATGGCAGAACACTTGTACCCTTTTCATCCACGATAATTTTATCGCCGATTTTCGGCAGGATTTTTTCCAGTGTCTCGAAGTAGATGCGCTTTTTGGTTACCTCAGGGGCCTTGATGTACTCATTATAGAGTGAATTGAACCTATCAGATTCTCCGATAGCACCATTCACCCGGTTAAGTGCATAAGCCTCTGCGAGCTGAATGGTTTCATCTGCTTCACCGCGGGCCCTTGGGATCACCTGGTTGTATTCCGATTCGGCCTGATTGATGAGGGTCTCCCGTTCCTGCTGAGCCTGGTTAACCGCATTGAATGAAGGCTTAACCGACTCTGGTGGGTTCACATCCTGCAGCACCACCTGATCGATCCGGATGCCATTCTCATACTCCTCGCACATCGCCTGTAGCAGTGTTTCTACAGACGATGCCACCTCCTGCCTGCCCACGGTCAGCACCTCGTTTACGGTACGGTCACCCACAGCCTTTCGCATGGCAGCTTCCGACATGTCGCCGAGGGCATCTTCTGCCATCCGTACCTTGAAAAGAAATTTGTATGAATCCACGATCCGGTACTGGACAACCCATTCGACATCGGCCAGGTTCAGATCGCCAGTCAGCATCAGGGATTCCTCTGTATATTCCTTGGAAGAATAGACTGTTTTTACGCCGGGGGTGATAGTCCGAAACCCGAATTCCTGCTTCAACTGCCTCTGAACCGGGATTTTATAAATCTTTTCAATACCCAACGGGGCAACAAAATTAAGCCCGGGATTCACTTTCCTGGTAAACTGTCCAAGGAAAAGTACAACGCCCTCTTCTTCCGGTTTTATCGTTTTTACCGATGTTACCAACATAAGTATCGCTAACAGGCCAAGAAGGATCTTGCCAAGGTTTTTTTGAATCCAGTTAATAATGTCTTCAATCTGGGTAATTTGTGGAGCCATGATAGGAAAATTATTTTTTCAATATACGATTTAAATCAGAATTGAGATGAAACACATCGTACGGACGCATATATGCGTCCCTACAGGCGGGTAACCCTCTCCAACGCCTCCGCGAACCCTACCCTGCCCAATCCCAGCCGGATGGCCGGTTTCGGCATGTTGAAAAGGTGCGAGCCAATGGCCAGAACTTGTTTCTCAACCAGCAGATCCTGACAAAACTGTTCTGATGTTTGCCCAGATAGCAGGTTCAGCATCGCCACACTTCCGGCGACCGGAGGGTTCCAGGAGAACAATCCGGGGTTATCTTCTATGAATTGATCTACCAGCCTGATATTCCACGCGATGATATCCCGGTTTCTTCCAAGAATGTTCTCCCGGTTTTGTAGGGCAATAATGGAGAGGATCTCACCCGGAGCAGAGGAACAGATAGTTATATAGTCCTTGAGTTGAAGAAGTTTATTGAGGGTGGCGGGGTTTCTGCATGCCAGCCAGCCGATGCGGAGGCCGGGGAGCGAGAAGGACTTTGACATGCCGGACAACGAAACGGCACTGACGCTCAGGCTTGTGGCGCCGGGCAGCCGGTCGGCCGGATCCTGCTCGAGTCCCCGGTACATCTCGTCCGAGAACAAAACGATCCCGTTCAGGTCACAAAACCTCGATATCTCGATGAAATCTCCGGGTGAAACCATCGCCCCGGTTGGATTATGAGGAAAATTGACCACCACCATCCGGGTTTTTGCCGTAACCAGTGTTTTCAGATTTTCAACCTGATAGTGGCCGCTGTCATCTGCTTCCCAGGGTATAATCCGGCATCCCGCTCCGGTGGCTATTTCATACAGCGACTGATAGGCCGGTGAGATGACCACCACCTGATCCCCTTTCTCCAGCAGGCTGTTCATGACCAGGAAGATCCCCTCCTCCGGGGCACATATCAGGATATCTTCCGGAAGAATGCCTTCATACAATGTGGCCACCTCATGCCGGAGCAGCGGGTGTCCCGCGGAATCGGTGTAGAAGAATTGCAGGTTCTCCCAAAGGTTCATCGATTCCGGAGATGCCATGGCAAGGAGTTCCGACATTCTGAGGGGTTCGCAATCGGAGCAGCTGAGTTGATAGGGCACTTCGAACTCGTATTGGGCGAAGTGGCGTTCGAGGATGAAGGGTGGTAATTTCATGGTTTGGCACGCGGTCCCCGCTTTCGCGGGGATGACAAGGTTGCTGGTTACTGGTTACTCTTCCGAAACCAGTTTTTGGGATTAAAGTAAGATTTGTAGCGTGTAAAAAGTTCTTTTCCGACCAGGAATCCGCCGACCCAGAACATCAATTCCCCGATAATGATTGAGGAGGTTGTGAGCACAACTTTCATACCGGTGCCGATTCCAAGCATCGGGATAAAGGGCAGTATCAGATAAAAGGGGATGCACCCGAATATCAGGATGACACCGAGTTTAAGCTGCCAGTTTTTCTTTTGCATGGTTCAAAGATAGAGGAAAATTGGGGCATAGGGGCACCAGGGCACAAGGGCATGGGGGCATGTGGGCATGAGATTCCGGTTTCCACCGGAATGACATCAATGCTCAACCGGCAACTGGCAACCGGTAACTGGCAACCGGCATCACGCCTTCTCCAACTCACTGATAACCAGCTTCCTCATCGTCAGTAGCTTCTGCATAACCCGCTGACCCTTTTCGGGATCCGACATCAGGCTATTGAGAGCCTTGGGGATAATCTGCCAGGATACGCCGAACCGGTCCTTCAGCCAGCCGCACTGACTCTCTTCGCCGCCATCGGAAATCAGCGTATTCCAATAATTATCAATCTCTTCCTGATCCTCGCATTCCACCACCAGCGAAACACCCTCACTAAAAGTAAATTCATGTTCGCCAGAGCCATCCATGGCGGCAAAAGACTCGGAGTCCAGTGAGAACTGCCCGAACCGCAGGTTGCCCGACTGGGGCTGCTCATCGGGTCCAAAAATATCAAGATGCTGAACCTTAGAACCGGGGAAAAGTTTGGTGTACAATGCAACCGCTTTGAGCGCATTCCCGTACTGACTCCCTACAAAAAGGAACGACGGAATGATTTTATGCTGACCTACAGGCAGGTCGCCCAATGTGAGCTGCCAGGTCATGCCGAATTTATCAACAAGCCAGCCGTAACGCGGGCTCCAGGGATAGGCATCCAAAGGCATCATGGCAAATTCGCCCTCAGAAAGTCCGTTCCAAAGCTTTTCGATTTCGGCATCCGACTCGCAGGTAACATACAGTGAGATCGATGGGGTGATTTTAAACATCGGGCCGCCGTTGAGGCCCATGATCTTTTTGCCCTCGATTTCGAAATTCACAACAAGGCCGCTATCCTGCGTGATTGTTGAATTTCCGAAGAGCGAACAGTAGAGCTCGGCCGCCTCACGGGCGTTGCCGTCGAACCACAAACAAGGGTAGATTGGGGATGGCATGGATAAGAATAGTGATTAGTGAATAGTGATTAGTGAATAGAGTTTAGAGTGAGGATGTAGGGTTGTCCGGATTTTGTCTTAAATCTTAAAGCCTTTAACCTTTCTTTCGCCTTTCGCCTTTATCACCACCACACACTCCCTCCCCTTCTCACTAACGATTTTAACAAACTTTACCTCCCAATTGTTCAGCTCTGATGAGACCAAAAAAGCACCAACAGTGCACTTGTCATCCCCGCGAAAGCGGGGACCGGTTTCTTTGCGTACTGCGCTTTTAGGGACGCGGTCCCCGCTTTCGCGGGGATGACAATGCTCCGAGGCTAACCGGCAACTGGCAACCGGCAACCTCCCTCACCACCCCCGAAATCCCAGATGCCTTGTAAAATGCCCGTTGATCAACGAATCCATCGTGAACATGCCCAGAAATATCTTGTTCACCCGGGTGAAGTACCGGAAACCGAAAACCCCCACCCCGCCAGTGATATTGGAGATCACCTGACCGCCATAATCGGCAGCCATTTTATTAAGATCCATGTATTCAAAGTATTCCGGTGAGCCGGTACGCACCTGTATCTCGATCTCGCCCGCGAGCCGGTAAGCCACATCGGGATTGGGCTTAATCACCTGGCGAACCTGGGCAAGCAACAGATCGCCGGGCACATTGACGATGACCTGGGCATGCGAGCGGGGCACCCCGCTATTCTCGGAATTCCGGATGAACACCTTGTCGACCGCCCGTGTTACTGTATCTCCGCTGTTC
>MEOR01000007.1:0-12145 GCA_001769295.1 Bacteroidetes bacterium GWF2_49_14
GGGCTCAGTACAGGCATTACCGCAAGCCTCAGCTCAGCGGCGAAGGTGGTTCTGATCATCTCCATGTATGTTGGCCGTATCGGAACCCTCACCATTATCATGGCCTTGCTGAGAAAGGCTCCTACAGTTCAGTACACCTATTCCCATACCAATGTGCTGATAGGGTAAGAGGGCATAGGAGCAAAGGCGCATAGGGGTCGATAGATGTAACAATTGTTACAATTTAACCCAATGTGCAATGGTAGCTTTGCTGCGAAAAGGTTGTATCTTTTCCCAACTCAATCGCTGCTATGAAATTCATAAGATACTTGATACCGCCTCCGGCCTGGAGGTTTCCGGTGATTCTGGCACTCGGAATTTTTGCGGGATTGTTTGGTTTTTCCTTTTATGTTTCAAAGGCCTGGTCTTACCTCTCGGATGATCCCAAAACCTGCGTGAACTGTCATATCATGGCACCACAGTATGCCACCTGGACGCACAATTCACACCGGCAGTATGCCAATTGCAATGATTGCCATGTTCCGCACAACAATGTGCTCAACAAGTATTTCTTCAAGGCCAGGGATGGAATGCGGCACTCGTACATGTTCACCCTGCGGCTGGAACCCCAGGTCATTCATATTAAAGAAGCCGGACAACGGGTGGTCCAGAATAACTGCATCCGCTGCCATGAAAACCTGCTTACTGATGAGCCGGTTCTGAGCCAGACCCTTGAGGCACATCACAACCGGATGGACCGGCAGTGCTGGAGCTGTCACCGGGAAACGCCGCACGGACGGGTGAACAGCCTGTCAAGCGTTCCCTATGCCCGGGTCCCTTTGCCTGAAAGCCCGGTTCCCGACTGGATCGGAAGAATCATGAAAACAAAAAAATAATCCGAATACAATGCTCGCCATGAAATCGATTCCCGAATTACTTAAAGAGAAGCCCTGGCTGGGCTGGGTGCTATTTTTCGGCACAATGGTTATTGTTTTTTTACTGGGCCTCCTTGCCTCCTCCATTGTTGAACGGCGCGCTGAAGCTTCTTTTGCCTATTCACCCAAAAATGAATTTTCGCAGTTTGAGCCAAACAGTGCCGTCTGGGGAGAGAATTTTCCCCGGGAGTATCAGTCGTATCTGGAAACATCCGACACCTCCTTCCGGAGTCGGTATGGCGGATCCGCCACCCATGACATGCTGGCCGAGGATCCGCGGCTCGTGGTGCTCTGGGCAGGATATGCCTTTTCCACGCAGTACAATCAGGGGCGCGGCCATCAGTATGCCCTCGCCGATGTTAAGAACACGCTGCGGACCGGAGCGCCCGCGCCGGGCAAAGCCAGTCCCCAGCCCAACACCTGCTGGGCGTGCAAGAGTCCGGATGTACCCAGACTTATGAATGAGAAGGGCATTGCTGAATTCTACAAGGGAACCTGGGATACCAAAGGAACAGAGGTGACTCATACCATTGGTTGTGCGGACTGCCACGATTCGAAAACCATGAACCTCCACATTTCACGCCCGGCCCTTATCGAGGCTTTTGAGCGTCAGGGCAAGGATATCACCAAGGTTTCCCATCAGGAAATGCGTAGCCTTGTTTGTGCCCAGTGTCATGTGGAATACTATTTCGATAAAAAGCAAATCGAAGGTGTTGCTTATCTCACTTTTCCGTGGGATAAAGGAATGGGCATGGATTCGATTGAAGCCTATTACGATAGCCATGGATTCACGGATTGGACACATTCCATCAGCAAAGCGCCGATGCTGAAGGCTCAGCATCCGGATTATGAGTTATTCCAGATGGGAACGCATGCCAGCCGGGGAGTCTCCTGTGCCGACTGCCATATGCCCTACAAGAGCGAAGGGAGTCAGAAGTTTACCGATCATCATGTTCAGAGCCCGCTCAATAATGTTGCCAACTCCTGCCAGGTTTGTCACCGTGAAGAGACGGATAAACTGGTCCAGGATGTCTATGTCCGACAGGAGAAGCTCATTGAAAACCGCGACAAGCTTGAAAAACTGTTGGTTCAGTCTCATGTGGAAGCGGGAAAGGCCTGGGAACTGGGCGCAACTGAAAGCCAGATGAAAGAGATCCTCATCGGAATCCGCCGGGCACAGTGGAGATGGGACTTTTCAGCTGCCGGCCATGGGAATTCCTTCCACGCGCCCGTTGAAACCGCCCGCATTGTGGCCTCCGGTATTGAACTCGCAGGTAATGCAAGGGTAGAGCTCGCCCGCCTGTTAGCAACCCTCGGCTGGAACCGGGAGGTACCATACCCCGATATCGAAACCAAGGAAAAAGCCCAGAAATTCATCGGACTGGATATGGATGCATTGAATGCCGAAAAGGCGGAATTTGTGAAAAATGTTTTGCCGGGATGGAAATAGATCGGATAGCCAATAATAACAACTAACTATGAGCGAATTAATAAATAACTCCGATAAACGGAAAAGAACGTTAAAGGGACTTCTTCTGAAAATTCATGAGGGAGTGGATCCTGATCTGGTTAAGGCTGAACTTGTTGAACTCCTTCGGGAGGTTCCGTATGGCGAGGTGGTAGAGGTTGAACAGCAGCTGATCGAGGAGGGGTTGCCCGCAGAGGAGATCCAGAAATTCTGCGATGTTCATTCCCTTGTACTCGACGGCAACATTGACCTGTCCGGCGCCAAATCCATACCGCCGGGCCATCCTGTGGATACCTTCAATCAGGAGAACAAGGAGCTTCTGAAGGTGGTGGATGAGGCATCCGAGCTTCTGGATCAGGTTAAGTCGATGAAAGACAGCGACATTAACCCGATGGCCATGAAACTTTTATCGGCATTCAACCGCCTGCTGGATGTAGACAAGCATTACCAGCGGAAGGAGTATCTTCTGTTCCCGTTCCTGGAGAAGGCCGGGATCACTGGTCCGCCAAAGGTTATGTGGGGGAAGCACGACGAGATCCGTGACCTGCTCAAAGGATGCATTGAGGTACTTCGCACATCGGAATTAACCCGGGATGACCTGATCACCACGTATGATCTGCTGTTTAACCCGGCACTCGACGGGGTTGAAGATATGGTTAAGAAGGAGCAGGATATTCTGTTTCCTATGAGCCTCGATCACCTGACCGTTGAAAATTGGTGGGATATATACCAGCAGACCCTGGCTATCGGATTCTGTTTGTACGATCCGCAGGTGGAGTGGAAGCCACAGGGTATGGACACAAGGCTAACTGAAGAATCGGCAATCTATGGTTCCGGCATTCAGCTCCCCTCAGGGAGTTTTACATCGGAGGAGATCCTGGCTATTCTGAACACGCTTCCCGTAGACATGACCTTTGTTGACCGGAATGACAAGGTAAAATACTTCTCGCAGGGTCCGCACCGGATCTTCACCCGGAGCCGGTCCATCATCAACCGGGATGTCAGGCTGTGCCATCCGCCGGCCAGTGTGCATATTGTAGAAAAAATCATTGATGACTTCAAGAGCGGTCGGGCCAGCCATGCGCCTTTCTGGATCCAGATGCAGGGCAAGTTCATTTATATAGAATATTATGCGCTCCGAAATGAACAGGGTGAGTACCTGGGGACTCTTGAGGTATCCCAGGACCTTTCCGAATATCGCAAGCTGGAGGGAGAGCAGAGGATACTTGAGTACAAGTGAAGGCAGAAGGCACAAGGCACAAGGCAGAAGGCACAAGGCAGAAGGCACAAGGCAGAAGGCACAAGGCAGAAGGCACAAGGCAGAAGGAAAGTTGTAAGAATTAAGTAATAAGTATTAAGTATGGTTCTGGCATAACCGGTAACCGGCAACTGGTAACCGGCAACCGATAAAAAGCAACAAGTATGATTTCACCAAAAACAAAAATCCTGGACCTGCTCCGGGAATATCCGCAACTTGAAGAGGTTCTCTTCGATATCAGTCCGGCGTTCAAGCAATTAAAAAACCCGGTGCTAAGGCGAACGGTAGCACGGGTGACCACCTTGCAGCAGGCTGCCATTGTGGGCGGATTAAAGGTGGAGGATCTGATTAACAGGCTGAGGAGGGCGGCAGGGGAACAAGGAGAGGGCACGGGGGCACAAGGGCACGGGGGCACAGGGGCACAAGGGCACGGGGGCACGGGTAAGCCGGACTGGTATATTCCGGAAATGGTTACCAGGCGCCTTGATGCACGTGAAATGCTCAATCGTGGAGAGCACCCGGTGGGGCAGGTACTGGCAGATCTTCAGCAGCTGGATGAAGGCGAAATATATGAGCTAACAGCACCCTTTAATCCGGCACCCTTGATCGACAAAGCCACCGGACTGGGATTCCGGCACTGGGTGGATCAGGTTGGGGAGGAGGAGTTCAGGGTTTACTTCAGTAAGTAATTGGCTCCCTTCGGTCGCTAATTAACTCGGCTTACGCCTCGCTAAATGGTTCGCTGCGCTCACTAATTAGCCCGAAGGGCCAATTAGCGCGAAGCGCCAATTAGCGACCGCAGGGAGCCAATTAACGACCGAAGGGAGCCAATTAGCGAGCTCCAGCGAGCCAATTTTTTGTAATTTGCCCCCCTTATGATACCCGTGCTGATAATTGAGGACGAAGCGGCGCTGCGGAAATCCATGGTAACCTATCTGGAGTCTGCAGGGTATAGTTGTACTGCGGCTGGATCCTATCATGAATCGCTGCGCGTGATCGACCTGCAGGATTATTACTGCGTGCTGGTCGATTTGGGGCTGCCTGACGGGGACGGACTATCCCTGATCAGGCTGATGAAGGAGAATAAAGCAACCTGCGGAATTATTGTGGTTTCAGCCCGGGATACCCTTGAGGATCGGGTGAGGGGACTCGAAACCGGAGCTGATGATTACCTGGTTAAGCCCTTCCACCTTTCGGAATTGAACGCACGCATCCAGAGTGTAATCCGTCGCACCCGCCGCGGAGGTCATATCAGCCTCACATATCGTGGGCTTGCCGTGGATCCGGAAGGCAAAACGGCTACCCTTGGCGGGGAACAACTGGACCTTACTAAAAAGGAGTTCAATATTCTGGTCTATCTGCTGACCAACCTTAACAAAGTGGTGACCAAGGATTCCATCGCCGAGCATATCTGGGGCGACAATTTCTATGGAGTGGAGTATTCGGATGCCGTTTATACGCATATGAAAAATCTCCGGCGCAAACTGGAACAGAAAACAGGAGAGATCTGGATACAAACGGTTTATGGAATGGGTTACAAGATGGAGGACGGAAAATGAAACTCCTCAGTCTGACCTCCATCTACCTGGCAATTATCTCATTGATTGTTTTTTTCCTGATGGGCAGTGCCCTTTTTCTAACACTTCGTTCAGTTAGCGACAAAGATACTGATGACCGGCTCCGCCAGGAGCAAAGTCAGGTACTGGCCAATCCGGAGCTGTTTCTGGTAGCTTCCATGGGAAATATTCCGTTCTATGAGCGCCTGTCGACCCGGGATGCAGGTTCAATTCCAGAGCCTGTCTGGTTTTTTTTCGACAGCACCTTCCGCGATACCCTCAGCGGGGAACGCTCCCAGGCACGCTATTTACGGTTTTATACCATCGTACAGGGGGATCCGGTTGAATTCACACTCCGCCACAACAAACTCTCGTATCCCGAACTTTTCAAGCGAGTTTCCATTGCCACCACCCTCCTGTCACTCCTTTTTATCACCCTCCTCTTCCTGTTGAACCGTTTTGTATTTATCCGATTGTGGAGCAGCTTTTTTGATACGTTGAAATCGGTACGATCATATGAACCTGACCAAAAGCCTCTTACACTGCCCGATTCAGGCATTGTTGAGTTTCATACATTGAATCGCACGATTGAAAAAATGACGGTCAGAATCAGTGATATGTACCGCAACCTCCAGGATTTCACGGCTCATACCACCCATGAGATCCAGACACCCCTGGCCGTGATCCGATCAAAAGCTGAATTACTCCTCCAGACCCCGGGACTAACCGAGGAGCAGCTTGAACTGATCGGCTCCGTTTCCGACAACAGCCGGCACTTGTCGCAGCTTAACCGTTCCCTTTCGCTCCTATTCAAAATCGGCAACCACCCGATCACCGAAAATGTCGGCTTCCCGGCAACAGATTACATCATCCGGCAGATTGAAAATCTGGAAGAGGTAATTGAACTCCAGAATATAAAGGTTTCCAGGGACCTGGATGAAGGAGTGGTTATCCCCATTGACCCCGCAATGGGTGCGATTCTGGTTCAAAACCTGGTTAAGAATGCTGTCGTCCATAATTTACCGGGAGGTACCGTGAACATTTCCCTGCACCCGGGATCATTGATTCTGCAAAACAGCGGAAAAGCGCCTGCACATCCCACTGAGCATTATTTCAGGGAGTTCATTAAGGGGCCTGATTCCAAAGGACTTGGCCTCGGTTTGTCGCTCGTCCGAAAGATCTGCCTTGCAACAGGAATCCCTGTGGATTATACCTATCGGGAGGGATTGCATGAATTACGGATCACATGGGATGAAAAAAAAATCTGATTTGACAGAATCTTCAGTTTTTCTTCAGAATCGCACCCTACTTTTGAATCGTAAATCAGATAGTAAGTTAGTTTGTTGATAGTTTTGCGGGAGGCGTAGTGACCACAGATCACTACGCCTTCCTGCATTTGAGTGGTCAGGTCAGCGCTATGTCGAGATAGGGCCTGCTGATGTCAATTCCCTCTTTTTCAATGCATTCCGGATCTTTTGCTCCAAAAATAATATGTGAATAAATCGGCTGGGAGAAGAAACCTTTTGTGGCGTAAAGTATCGGATCGCCGGCATAACTGCCGATCTGTATCATATTATACCCCGATTTTCTCGATTCCTGATATATGTGCGTGATCAGTGTCTTCAGAATTTCAGGGTTGCGACCTTCTACCCCATAATCGTTAATCACGATTTCCCTAAATGGAGACCCGGTTTTTGGAAGTTTGGGGAAACCAAAAACCGGTGCAGCCAGGCCATATACCAACTTAACAATCCGGTATTTCTTCCGGTAGGCCATTACGCGGAGCTTGCGAATCTCCCTGATATCCCAGGCTGAACAAGTCCCCACAATCTTGCCACCGGATTCCGCGATAAAGTAATCCTGAACGGTAAAACCGGGTCTCCGGGCAATTGTTTTCAAGAGATTCTCCTCAGTCATCACCGGCCCGAAAAGCCTTGGCCTGTATTCTTCGTCCAGCAATCTGGCAATATGCGGCAGATCCTTCTCCGTTGCCCTCCGGATTTTATAGCCCGATCGGTTGCGCTTTCCGAAGGTGATCAAGATATTATGAATATGATTGATTCCGATCGAAACGGAAAACGGAATAAAAGGGAATTTCTGGATTTTCCTTCCTATCATCGGTTCCGTATTCCTGTTCCCCTTCATCGTTGTTGCGTAACCAAGCCCAACCTGGTCAAGCACCTCACTGAAAAGCGGTTCAGATGCCCTGTAGAGCCATCCCCTCTTACGGCCTTCAGGGAGGACATACATATTTGCCAGGTACCCGATTTCTCTGGGTATACTGTTAACATACAATGTTTTGCGGCAGACCATCGCAAAACCAACCAACCGGTCTTCCATAAAAAACCCGAATGCCTTGTACGAATCAAAAAACTGCTTTGGGACCGCAAACATATCGGGTGACCGGTCGAGACAGACCGAAAGTCCATCGGATTCCATGGGAGAATCGAGGAGTATGCGGAGCATTTCCGTATTGTACTCTTCGGTGATTTGCCTTACCGATAAACCCATAGAAGATTTACGATTGACGATTGACGAATTACGATTTGCGAATTAAGCTAAAATTCTCAATCGATAGCCCACACCGGATTCAGTAATAAGAATTTCTCTATTTTGTAGTATTAATTAATTAATTAATTGCATCAAAGCATCTGCAAGGGGATTCCGGCTTTCGGAATGACATCAAATGCAAAAATCGTAAATCGTAAATCGTAAATCATCCCCCCATGCGCCTCCTGATCCCCCTGCTTTTTTTCTTCGCCGAAGCAAGCGCACAATGGCAAGTAGCGCCAACCCCCTGGTCAGAGTCTTTTGGCAGCCAGCGTGCGGTTATTGAAATTTCGAAACCTTCTGAAATATCGGAGTTAAACCTGATGTGGCGCCGGCACGACCGCAGTCTGGACCAGAGAAGATTGTTGATAATCAATGCGGTAACCGGCGATACCGTTAGGAATATCAAGCGCTTGTTGGTTAATCCCGAAGAATGCAGGATTCTGTTCGGGCCAGTAGTTAAACCCGGCAAATACTATTTTTATTACCTGCCGTTCGGAGTGCAGGAGGGATGGGGTTATTACGGCCGCTCCTATCTGAAGCCCGAGCCGGCTCCGGATGAGAGCTGGTCAGGTTTGGCCGACCGGCAGGATCCGGCTAAGATTGTTAAAGCAAAAATCCTGGCTATTGAAAGCCGGACCGCCTTCGATTCCTTTTTTCCGATGGAGATTGTATCCACGGCCAATGAGCTGGAGGCATTCCTGAAAAAGTATCCCGACCCTGTGCTGCTTTTTACTGAAAGCCGTGAATTTCCGATCCGGATGAAGGACCAGATCCCGCTGAAATGGATTCAAACGGGTCCATCGGGAAAATTTACCGGGACTGCCATGCGCAACGAATATTTCGCCTTTCAGATTGGGGTGTATGCCGCCCGTCAGGATATTGAAGGGCTCACGGTCAGCTTTGACAGTCAGGCCATCCCAATGACCTGCTTCAATACGGAAGGAACGGATCCCTACGGCAAACCCTTCGTTAAACCGCTGGATATTCCAACCGGACGGGTGCAGGCGCTCTGGATCGGATGCGATATTGCGGAAACCACGGCACCCGGCAGCTATAGTGCGACCATCAGGATAAAGGCGAAAAACATGGATGAGAAGCTTATCAGGATAAATCTAACCGTCAATTCCGATATACTCCCCGACCGGGGCGACGGCGAGCCCTGGCGGCATTCGCGGCTTCGGTGGCTGAACTCAACCGCCGGATCCTGGGGTGATCCGATTGCGCCGTACCAGCCCATCAAAGCTGTGCGGGTAAACACCTTCGAGGCAGCCCATCATCTGATAACATTCGGTTCTTCAGGGTTGCCGTCGGATATTCAGAATGACGGAAAACCTGTGCTTTCAGCGCCCGTTGATTTCTCCGTGATTGTAAACCAGGAGCCCATCAAAGTTTCATCGGTAATCAGTCGGAGGGAGCTGACGGATGGTCAGTACACGCAGACGTCCGGAGGCACCAATGGCAATTTACGGATCAACTGCCAGACGAGACTTGACTACGATGGCTATATGCGGTTTACAGCCACGGTGGATTATCTTGAATCCCCGGAGGGTTCCCCGTTTCTGAATATTGATGACATCCGGCTGGATATCCCGATGACCAGGGAGCGTGCCAAATATATGATGGGAATGGGGTTGCCCGGATGCGCCACACCGCTGATGCACAATGCAAAATGGAAGGGCCCGGCCGACAGTTTCTGGATCGGGGATGCCGACGGGGGAATCTGGTGTGAACTGCGGGGATCGACCTACCATGGCCCCCTGCTCAACCTCTACCGGCCGGAACCGCCGCTTTCCTGGAACAATGAAGGCCAGGGCGGCTTCTCTGTTCTACCAGTCGGCGGAAACACCACTGCCCGGGTATTTACCGGCCCGAGAACCCTGAGGGCAGGCGAACGGCTCAAGTACGAATGGGCCCTGCTTGTAACCCCCGTAAAACCCGTTAATTATTCGTCGCAATTCCTGAACCGGTATTATCACAGCGGTGCACAGCCCACACCCGGGAAAGCCGATTTTGATGCCGGGGTGAAAGTCATCAACGTGCATCATGCCAACAAATTCAACCCCTTCATCAACTACCCGTTCATCGCGGTTAAGGAGATGCGGTCGCTGGTCGACTCGCTGCATCGGCTGGGCATGAAAACGAAGATCTATTATACCGTTCGCGAGCTCACCAACCACGTTACCGAGATATGGGCGCTCCGAAGCCTGGGGTATGAAATCCTGGGAAACGGGGCCGGCGGGGGCTATCCCTGGCTGTGCGAACATTTTGTCGATGGTTATACGCCCCAGTGGTATCAGCATTTTCCTGATGGACAGGTGGATGCATCCATACTGAGTGCGCCCGGGGATTCGCGCTGGCTCAACTATTATATAGAAGGACTGGCCTGGCTGGTAAAAAATATTGACATCGACGGGCTTTATCTTGATGATGTTTCGTTCGACCGCACCATCATCAAAAGGATGCGAACCGTTATGTCGAAGCTCAAGCCGGATTGCATGATCGATCTTCATTCCAACACCGGTTTTTCAATCGGGCCCGCGACCCAGTATGCCGAATTTTTTCCGTATGTCGACAAGCTCTGGTTCGGTGAAAGCTTCCAGTATGATAAAATGTCGCCTGAGAACTGGCTGGTGGAAACCTCAGGTATCCCGTTCGGACTGATGGGCGACATGCTACAGGGTGGAGGCAACCGTTGGCTGGGAATGCTTTTCGGCATGACGGTAAGGCTGCCCTGGTCGACCGAAGGGGTGGTTCTCGATCCCCGGCCGGTATGGAAAATCTGGGATGAATTCAAGATCGATGAATCCCGTATGATCGGATTCTGGGAAGAGGACTGTCCCGTTAAGACTAATCAGCCCGATGTTAAAGTGACGGTTTACCAAAAGCCCGGAAAGAGCCTTATCGCAATCGGTAACTTCAGCGACAGCCATCAGGATATAAAGCTGCTGATCGATTGGAAAGCATTAGGCTTTGATCCGGATAAATGCCGCATCTCAGCCCCTGAAGTCGAAAACTTCCAGCCCGCCCGGGAATTCACCCGCGATGAAATCATACGCGTTGAACCGAGGAAGGGATGGATGGTGTATATTTACGAATAACGATGATAGGTTGCCAGTTTCCAGTTGCCGGTTACCGGTTAACCCCTTGATGTCATCCCGGTGCATACCGGGATCTCCTGAAAAATGCTCCGAGGCATGAGATCCTGACTTCCGTCAGGATGACAGTTCTGGCTTTAATCTGCAACCGGTAACTGGTAACTGGCAACATAATACTTAACCTCATGAAACACCTCCTCCTCTCCCTCCTCCTTTCCTGCCTCGGGTTGGCTTCCTTCCCACAAGAACGCTTCCTGGTGAAAATCCGTCTCGATGAGCAAAAGTCGCTCAGCATGCTGGCCGATATGAATCTTGATCTGGTTTCGGAGAATCCGGGTGCCACGTCCGATGCCGTGGTTACCGGAGCAGAGCTTCTGGAGATTACCAGGCGGGGATTTAAAACCGACTATCTTCCGATGGATCCGCCCGGAGTGAATATCACCCAATACCGGTCGTACCAGGAGGTGGTGGACCTGCTTAATTTTTTCATGGTCACCTATAGCAGGATTATGATCCTGGATACACTGGGCTACAGCCAGACCCTGCACATGATGATCCCGGTGGTCAAGATCTCTGACAATCCCGGGCTGGAGGAAGATGAACCTGCGATACTGTTTGACGGCCTCCACCATGCACGGGAGCCCGTGGGGATGGAGTGCACCCTGTCCATTCTTGAATATCTGTTACGGAATTACGGGGGAGATCCCAAGGTAACCAGCTGGGTTAACGATAATGAAATCTGGTTTATCCCGATGATCAACCCTGAGGGTTACAAATATCTGGTTGACAATAATTTAAACAGCCCCTGGTGGCGAAAGAACCTCCATGACAACAACGGCAACGGGGCTATTGACCAGAACTATGATGGAGTTGATCTCAACCGGAATTACAGCTGGGGCTGGGCATCGGGCGGGAGCAACAATCCGGCCGACTGGGTTTACCGGGGTACGGCGCCTTTTTCGGAAAGTGAGACCGATGCCAAGCGAAAGTGGGCGTTGGTGCAGAAGCCCGTACTATCCCTTTCCTACCATTCGTATGGGGAGCAGATTTTGTATACATGGTCAGGGGAGCCCCAGTCTCCCGACCATGCCCTGATTGTTGAAATTGGCGATTCGATTGCGAAAAAAGTCCCGAAAACGGGAACCACCGGGCACTACAGCGTGGATCCCTCTGAATGCACAACCGGTTACAGCAAGTGTTACATGTATGGAAAGATCGGGACCATTGAATATACGGTTGAAACGGCCAACCAGTTTGTGCCACCGGTGGATATAGGAATGCAGGTTGCCCGTGAAAACATG
>MEOR01000007.1:12318-12383 GCA_001769295.1 Bacteroidetes bacterium GWF2_49_14
CCGGATCAATTATGTGACACAAACCCTGAACAATTTTATAGTCGGTTCGGGAAAAATGGTCGACC
>MEOR01000007.1:12810-13316 GCA_001769295.1 Bacteroidetes bacterium GWF2_49_14
TAGCGCCCCTTGGCTGCAGTTATGGAAAAGAGTGAACTGGAAGAATATTTTGATCGTTTTCGCAGGAATACAATAGGTTACGATCTGGATTATCAGTCGCCTTATGGGCTGAAGCCGCTCATTTATGCCGATTGGATTGCCAGTGGCAGATTGTATGCTCCGATCGAGGAGAACATGCTCAAAAGGGTTGGTCCGTGGGTTTCCAACACCCACACCGAATCCAGCGAATCGGGTTCACTTATGACCAAGGCCTACCACTATGCACTGCAAAAGATCAAGAAGCATGTAAATGCCGGACCGAATGACGTGATTATAACAGCCGGCTCGGGCATGACGACGGTTGTGAATAAACTCCAGCGTATCCTGGGCCTGCGCACCTGTGGCAGGATTTCCGGATCTGAATGCCTTGAGAAATGCGAAAGGCCTGTGGTTTTCCTGACGCATATGGAGCATCACTCGAATCACATGTCCTGGTACGAATCCAATGTCGATGTTGTGATTCTGGA
>MEOR01000008.1 GCA_001769295.1 Bacteroidetes bacterium GWF2_49_14
TGGTTTCAAACTTGCCAACGTATGCATAGTCCCAATAGTTTTTACCATGGCGCTGTGAGTAGCTCCAGCTTTTGCCACGCTCAACCTGAGCCTGGATCTGGTAATAGGCATTCTTTATAATGGAAGAGGACTGGTCTTCCTTTGTCTGGGTCCTGTCGGAGAACCGTTGGGTAAAACGGGCCCAGGCACGCCAGCTGTAACTCATGCTCTCACCGTTGTTCTGCCAGTTCATGGCTGAGTTGCCGAAACCGGATCCCAATCCGTTATTATAATCGAAGGATCCCCCAAAGGAGAGGTCAACATTGCTGTTAAAGTTGATCGTAACCTTCGGCACTATGGTTGCACTGTATGCCCAGTAGTCATCATGGAAGGTGATCTGTTCGAAATCCTCTGCCTTCAGGTAGTTGGCGGCATACCGGACAACCCCCTGAGCATTCGGGATGATTGGCTGGTTAACCAGTCGTTCCCTGACTTCAGGCAGAACGCGGTTATACGGGTACCACCAATTGGACCAGTTCCGGTCGTAGTTCACGTCACCGGCAAGGAAGAAGCCCACCAGGGTCCTGCTTCCGCCGCTTGGTGTTTTTACTTTAATCAGCGGACCAGACAGGTTGAAGCTGCCCAAACTGTGACGGCTCTGGTCGAGAAGCTCGGAAGTCTCGAGCTCGATCCCACCATAAAACCGCGGTGCAGCATTTTTTGTGGAGATACTGACTACCCCCCCGGTAACGTCGCCGTATTTGGCCGACATACCCCCGGTAATAACCTGCACCTGTTCCTGGGCTGATTTCGGGATGTTCAAACTGGAACCTGAAACCCTGATACCGTCGACGAAATAGGTATTTCCTCCACGGGCCCCCCGGACGTTACCGACGCCGTTCCCGTCGCGGGAAGCGATCCCTGCAACGGTAGAAGCTACCTGCATGACCGATCGGCCAGGCATTTTCTCGATATCTTCCGAAGTCACTGTTTCACCCGTCTGTGTATTGTCCTTGTCAATCAGCGGGACCTTGTAGGCTATAACCTGCACCTCCGCGATCTGTTCAGTTTTGGTGGACAATTCCAGATTGAGCATGTCAATCTTATCTGCCTTTACAACCACATTTTCCATTTGCAGGGAGTTATAACCCACGCATCTGGCTTCGAGCATCCATTTACCGGCAGGGATAGGCTTCAGGGTGTAGTTTCCGTCAATGTCGGACTGAGTACCGACAATTGCCAGATCACCCACCTTACCCACAATCTGAACTGCGGCAAACGGAATAGGCTCTCCTGAGGCTTTGTCAATCACCTTACCCTTAAGGGTACCGGATTGCGCAAACACGCCGTTAGCTAAAACGACAGCAACAACTACAAGGAGTATTTTTCGAAACATAATCAGAAATTTGATATTTAATTACTGCAATATCACACCTACTTTTCGGTAGAAGTGCGTAAATGTATACATTCTCATACGAAATCGCCAACACTTTCGTTCAAAAAAAAATCCGACATACCGTCAAACATACTTGCGTTCCAGAATTACCGAATAAATCACCGCGGAGCGGAGATCGAACGGTGATTCTTCATGCTCAGGATCAGGGGTTTTTACCTCTTCCTGCGACATGGCATACGCTGCCTGCTTGTTATCCGTTAAAGAACTATCCGGACGAACTGGCACATTAAGGCCGGGATCTATCCGACGGAAAGAATCGGGTTTTGTATCAGATGGGGGTACTTTTTCTACTACAGGCTCCGGCCGAAGGTCGGCTTCATCGGGGACACCCAGGAATTTTTTCCAGAATTCCCCCGGGTCCTCCTCCTTCTCCTCTCTTGGAACCTCGGGAACTGCTTGCGGAACTTTTTCCTGTATTACCTTCCGTTTCCGGAGCAACTGAGCCAAGACAAATATGACTCCCAGAATAATGTAAATCAGGTCGCCGTTTATTTTGTCCATAAGCCTTTCAAAGTTATAAGTTTCTCAAATATCTTTCAAAAAAAAATAAATTTACCGAAAATACGTTATCTGATCAGCAAACAAATACGATATGGGCTATAAATCAACAAGATACATTTTCATACTACTAACCCTTCTCCTCTCGGCAACAAATTGCAACCGCGAAAAACAGGTTCCCATCCCCTATGTGATGGTTAATTATACCGTTTATTTGTCAAATCCATCCAACGCACACCTGCGTGTTCCAGGCAACTACCTGGTTCTTCCGGACGAAGGCAACCTGGGTATAATATTATATAGGAGAACTCTGGGAAACCCGGATGATTTCATAGCGCTGGACCTCACCTGCTCCAATGAACCTCTTGAACAGTGCAAATTAGCAATGGATTCAACCGGATTTTATCTAGTTTGTCCCTGCTGCCGCTCAGAATTCTCCATCTGGGACGGACTCGTAGCCAAGGGGCCCGCAAAGTGGCCGCTGAGGGAATATGCGACAAGTATTGTGGGGAATACGGTCAGAATTTATAATTGAAGGCGAAAAGCAAAAGGCGAAAGGCGAAAGAAAGGAATAAGACTTCATTATCTCAAGATGGATAAAGCATCTTGAATCTTAAGTTCTTAAGTCTTTCTTTCGCCTTTCGCCTTTCGCCTTTCGCCTTTTGCCTTTTGCCTTTTGCCTTGTGCCTTGTGCCTTAGTAACGATAGTGCTCAGGCTTATACGGTCCGCCCTTGGCCACTCCGATATACTTGGCCTGTTCATCCGTCAGAACGGTAAGTTTTGCGCTGACGTGTTCCAGATGCAGCCGTGCAACTTCTTCATCGAGGTGCTTTGGCAACCGGTATACTCCAAGGTCCATTTTGTTCTGCCAGAGTTCCAATTGGGCGAGCGTCTGGTTGGTGAAGGAGTTGCTCATGACAAAACTTGGGTGACCTGTGGCGCAGCCCAGGTTAACGAGCCGGCCTTCAGCAAGCAGAATGATTGAATGACCGTCGGGGAAAATGTACTGATCAACCTGTGGCTTGATATTGATTCGATGCATTCCTTTGGAAGTATCCAGTTTTGATACCTGGATCTCATTATCGAAATGTCCGATATTGCAAACGATAGCCTTATCCTTCATTTTTTCCATGTGATCGAAACGGATGACATCCTTGTTACCGGTTGTGGTTACATAGATGTCACCTTCTGCAAGGCTCTCTTCAACCGTTTTAATCTCAAAGCCTTCCATGGCAGCCTGAAGGGCGCAGATCGGATCTATTTCAGTTACAATCACCCTGGCTCCGTAGCTCTTCATGGATCGGGCGCAGCCTTTGCCTACGTCACCATATCCGCATACAACAACCACTTTCCCCGCAATCATGATATCGGTGGCACGCTTAATGCCATCGGCCAGTGATTCGCGGCATCCGTAGAGGTTGTCAAATTTTGATTTTGTTACGGAATCATTCACATTGATAGCCGGGAAAAGCAAACCTCCCTCCTCAAGCATCTGATATAAGCGGTGTACACCAGTGGTAGTCTCCTCAGAAACGCCCCGGATCTCAGGAACCATCCGGTTCCACATCCCCGGTTCGGATTTCAGCGTTTCCTTAAGGCAATTCATCATCGCCCTGAAGTCCTCGCCTTCCTCAGCCTCTTCAACCATTTCAACCATTTCAACCTTTTCAACCTTTTCATCGTGCGCACGCCGTGACGCCCTTACAGGAACTATATTTTCGTCCTCCATCTTCTTCCCCAGATGCACCATCAGTGTTGCATCGCCCCCATCATCAACGATCAGGTTCGGCCCCAGTCCCCCGGGGAAAGAGAGAGCTTTCAATGTGCACCACCAGTATTCATTCAGGGTTTCACCTTTCCAGGCGAAAACAGGGATGCCAGCGACAGCGATGGCTGAGGCCGCATGATCCTGGGTGGAAAAAATGTTGCACGAAGCCCATCTGACCTGAGCGCCGAGCTCCGTCAGTGTTTCGATCAGAACGGCTGTCTGAATGGTCATGTGCAGCGACCCGGTTATTCTTGCCCCAGCAAGTGGCTTGGACTTGCCGTACTTTCTGCGAAGCGACATTAGTCCGGGCATCTCAGCCTCGGCAAGCTGAATTTCCTTCCGGCCCCATTCGGCGAGGCTCAAATCTTTGACTTTGAAATCGTTAGTGGTGGTTTCTTGCTTTAACATCTTATCTGAATTAATGATTGTCAAATTTAATAATATTCATTGTGGTCTTCCTGTCTTCCTCCAATTGTATCCTCAATTCCTCCAGGCTTCCGAATTTCATTTCATCGCGGATACGCTGGACAAACCTTACAGTCAAATTCTCATTGTAAAAATCACCCTCAGCACCAATCATGTGAACCTCAATTGTTTTATGATCGTGATCCTGGAGAGTAGGACGGATTCCGATATTTAACATGCCGGCAAATCTCTTCCCTTTGACCTCGGTGTAAACTGCATAAACCCCGTCAGATGGAATTTGTTTAAAATGTTCTGAAACATTGATGTTCGCAGTTGGAAACCCGATACTTGTTCCGATCCGGTTCCCGGTGGTCACCGTCCCACTGAGGGAATACTGTTTCCCCAACAGTCTGTTCGCTGATGCCAGGTCCCCGGCCCGAAGGCAGGCACGAATAAAAGTAGAGCTGATCCGGGTTTCATTATGGAGGTGAGTATCCAGATGTTTTACACAAAATCCCGATTCCCCAGAAAATTCCTGAAGCATCTGCGCAGTCCCGGTGCCACCCGCGCCAAACCTCACATCATCGCCCACAACCACACAGGATACCTGAAGCTTGTCAACCAGGAATTCCGATATAAACTGTTCCCCGGTTATGGCTGCAAATTCAGGTGTAAACGGGACCACTATAAGGTGATCGATACCAGCGGCGCGGATCCCTTCCGTTTTTTCCTCCATTGTGTTAAGCAGCCTGAAATCATCATCCGCCTTGCTCAGAACAAACCGTGGGTGCGGCCAAAAGGTGATTGCCGCCGATTCCCTTCCAAGTTGCCCTGCTACCTTGATAACCTCGGATAGTAAAAGCTGATGGCCGCAGTGAACTCCGTCGAAAATCCCCAATGTCACTACCGGTGATTTTGCACTAAAAGATTGAATACCTGTATGGGTGATCACGAAGGTCAAATTTCGTCAAAAGTAAAAAAAAACCATACATTTGGGCTTTTAATCCGATCAAAACAAATGAAAAGATCAATCATTCAGATATTTGCAGTGCTTCTGGCGATTTCATCCGGTTGCGGCCGTGATAAAGAATTTACCATTTCAGGGCATCTTGAAGGGGCACAGGGGGACACCCTGACCGTGGAGGAAATGACAGCCAATGCAGTGGAAATGAGGACTTCCATCAGAATTGATGAACAAGGCAATTTTACTTTCAAGGACACAGCTGCCAATCCGAGATTTTTGTTTCTCCGCACCCGTGCCAATGAGTACATGACCCTGATGGTAATAAATGGCGATAACGCCGTGATCAGCGCAGAGGTGGGAAATATCAGCAAAACCTATAAAATCTCAGGATCCCGTCAGTCTGAACTCGTTTTCGAATTGAACTCGGAATTATTGCTGGCCACAAAAATCCTGGATTCGTTGGAGAATCAATACCAACAGTTGAAAGGACAAGGTAATGATCCCCAGGTGGATGCATGGATGAAAGGAGAGTTTGACAAGCTGATGGAAAACCAGAGATCCTTTATCCGGACTTTCATTGAGCGAAACGCGAATGAACCCGCATCCCTTCTGGCACTCTCTCATCAGGTTGCCCGGCAGCCGGTCCTTAATCCCCGGTTTGATTTTAAACTGTTCGAAAAGGTTGATGCCGGTCTGATGAAACAATACCCGACCTCCACACTGGCCCTTAATCTACATAAGTATATCGTGGCCATGAAGCCCCAGCTCGAATCAAATGTTAACCTTGAAAAAACAACCGGGTCAGGGAAGCTGGCGGCTGATTTTACTCTCCCGGATCCGAATGGGAAAGAAATCAGTCTCTCATCACTCAGAGGCCAGTATGTTCTGCTGGATTTCTGGGCTGCATGGTGCTCACCGTGCCGCCGGGAAAATCCGGCTCTGGTTGAGGCTTATAAGAAATATCATTCAAAAGGATTCGAAATCATGCAGGTTTCTCTGGACAAGACGCGTGAAGACTGGGTAAATGCCATCAGGCAGGACGGATTGAACTGGATTCATGTGAGCGACCTTAAATACTGGGGGTCGGCCGCAGCAAAACTATACGGTATAGAATCCATTCCAGCAAACCTCTTGCTGGATAAGGAGGGTAAAATCATTGCCAGAAATCTCAGGGGGGCTGCACTGGAATCGGCATTAAGCCAGTTGTTCAAATAATGTATGCCTGATCCGGGGAGCCTGATATATTTTCTGTCGGATGCCCACCTGGGCACTCCGGATCACCTCAGTAGCCTGGTCCGCGAAAAAAAACTGGTTGCCTTCCTGGATGAAGTCAAGAATTCTGCAAGTGACATCTATTTCCTTGGTGACCTGTTTGACTTCTGGTTTGAATATAAACATGTGGTTCCACGAGGATTCGCACGCATCCTCGGGAAGATGGCTGAGTTATCGGACAGCGGTATCCGGCTGCACTATTTTACGGGTAATCATGATATCTGGCTCTTTGATTATTTGCAGAAAGAGATCGGATTGAAACTTTACAGGAAGCCAACCGGACTTACAATCAACGGAAAGCACTTTCTCCTTGCGCATGGCGATGGGATGGACGAATCAGACCGTACCTTCCGATTTTTGAAACAGATTTTTACCAACCGATTTCTCCAGTGGGCTTTTGCCCGGTTGCATCCCAATTTCGCTTTCCGGATTGCCAGGGGATGGTCGAAACACAGCCGGATGATTCACGGGGTTGACCCTTTCCTCGGAAAGGACGAACCGCTTGTGAAATTCGCGCTGAAGCACTTTTCAGATCAGGGCTTTGACTTCATCATCCTGGGACACCGCCATGTGCCTGTGGATTATCAGCTAACCGAAGACACAAGGCTGATCATCCTCGGCGATTGGATGACGCATTTTACGTATGCGGTGTTTGACGGAACGGAACTTAAATTAAAGGCGAAAGAATAAAGGGGGCGTGGGACAAAACGGGAGTGGTACAAAATCCATGCAATACTAGAAAAACATCTTCGACAGACATCAGTAACCCCGGGGTTCAGCCCGGGGTCTTCTGTCCCACTCCCCTTTCGCCTTTATACTTTAACGATTCTCATCGAATAGAACGACCGGTACACAAACACCAGTGCCACAGCCAGGAAAGCCAGGCCGATATAGGGCGCAAAGTTTGTGGCTCCGGCATCCTTAGCGTGAAGCGCCATTTCGATTGAGATTTCAGCAGCAAGAAGTCCGAACAGGGTTGAGAATTTGATGATCGGGTTCAGGGCTACCGAAGAGGTATCTTTATAGGGATCACCAACGGTGTCTCCAACAACGGTTGCTTCATGCAACGGAGTTCCTTTCTCTTTCAGGTCAACCTCCACCACCTTTTTGGCATTGTCCCAGGCACCGCCTGCGTTTGCCATATATAAAGCCTGGAATAATCCGAAGACTGCTATTGATATCAGGTAGGCCACGAAAAAGTTTGGGTCGAAGAAAGCAAAGGCCAGGGTTATGGTAAACAGGACGATGAAGATATTCCACATCCCTTTCTGTGCATAGACCGTACAGATCTTGACCACTGCGATGGAATCATTGATATCGGCTTTCTCCTTATCGAGGTTAATGGATTTCTTGATGAACTCAA
>MEOR01000009.1:0-37252 GCA_001769295.1 Bacteroidetes bacterium GWF2_49_14
CGATAGCCTACGAATATATTGCCTATGCGCTGGCACGTGACTTCCGGAAAGTGGTGTTTGATGAGTTTGGCGACGACTGTCCCTATCCGGAAATTGCAGCAGTGGTCAGGGAAAAATATATCAAGATGAAGGGGATGCTCGAGGGGAGCCCGGCGCCAGACGTGACCCTCAGCGATGTTCATGGCAAGCCGGTATCCCTGAAGGATCTCAGGGGCAAGTTTGTCTACATCGATTTCTGGGCCACATGGTGTGTTCCCTGCATCAAGGAGATCCCTTTCCTGAAAGTGATCGAAGAGGAATATCGGGGTAAAAATATTCAGTTTGTCAGCATCTCTTTTGACAAGGCAGCCGATCTCGAAAAATGGCGCAAATTTGTGATTGACAATACACTTGATGGTATTCAGCTGATCGCCGATCAGACCGCCCACGACATACTATCCGAAGTTTTCTATATCAGCCTGATCCCTCGCTTTATCCTGCTCGATCCCGAAGGAAAGGTTGTCAGCGCCAACGCGGCACGACCCTCCTCGCCAACAATTAAAGAACTATTCTCCAAATCCGGAGTTCAATAAAAAATCTCTCGCAAAGCCGCAAAGGCGCAAAGAAGAACGTTCTTCTTAGCGCCTTTGCGGCTTTGCGAGAGATTTTAAACAGTTTTTGCGAGGGAATTTACCCTGATATTTCCGCCAAAGCATCCGCCTCGGTGGTTTTTACATCCAGAATTGCAAGAAATCCTGATATCTCAAGGATCCTATAGACGGCCGGATTGGGTTGGCAGAGGATAAACCGGCCTTTCCCCGCGGAAATTCTTTTTGTCGTGGAAAGCAGCACCCTGAGTCCGGCGCTGCTGATATATTCGGTTTTATCGAGATTGATAATGATTTTAGTGATCCCGGCATCGAGCAACTGATGAATCATCGTTTCCGCTGTAATCGAGGTATTCGCATCCAGGCTTCCCGCCAGGTGGACAATTCTTACATCCCCGGATTCACGTATGTTGATTTTCATGGTGTGGCCTCAGTTAATTACTTCTAAAGTTGGTGAATTTATTTTTTCTCGCAAAGCAGCAAAGGCGCTAAGGGGTACGTTCTCTTTGCGGCTTTGCGGCTTTGCGAGAAATCCTTACCGCCCAAATCAGCTTTCCCGTACAAACGTTTTATTTTTTTCCTCGCAAAGACGCAAAGCCGCCAAGGGGTACGTTCTCTTTGCGGCTTTGCGGCTTTGCGAGAAATCCTTACCGCCCAAATCAGCATACCAGCATAAACGTTAGTTTTTTTCCTTGCAAGGACGCTAAGTTGCAAAGGAATACGTTCTTTTTGCGTCTTCGCGGCTTTGCGAGAAAAACTATTCTGCTATGAATCCTAACCCTATGACAGAGAACGAATTATCGGCCATTATTGTGAATACTGCCTTCCACATGCATCTAAAACTTGGTCCGGGACTCCTGGAGGCTGTATACGAAGAAATCATGCATCATGAACTTCTTAAGCGAGGATTGAAAGTATCCCGGCAAAAAGGTCTGCCTGTAATCTGGGAGGGCCTTAAAATGGATTTAGGTTTTCGTGCAGATTTGATCATTGAGGATAAAGTAATCCTTGAAATAAAATCAGTAGAAACCATCGCCGCCGTCCACCAGAAGCAACTCCTGACCTACCTCAAAATCACCGGAATGAAACTGGGACTACTCATCAACTTCAATGAAGCCCTGATCAAAGACGGCATCACCCGTATTGTGAATAACTTGTAGTTCCTCCCGAAGTATCATTTTTTTTCTCGCAGAGCCGCAAAGGCGCAAAGAACACCGAGCTCTTTGCGCCTTTGCGGCTTTGCGAGAAATCTTAAAAACCCTTCGCGAGAAAAACTACCGCCCCAGTGAAACAATCAGTTCCCTCACCTCGGAGAAATACACCCCGAAATATCCCAGCGCGCCATTGTCGAAATTGCCGATCGGATTATACGGGGTAGCTGCCACAAAACTCGGCCGGGCCATGTCATTGATCTGGTTGAAGTAGGAATAGCTCACCGAATCAATCGACTGGAACTCCAGATGGACGGTATCGCCCAGCTCGAAAAAATAGCGGAAAAGCGGCTGCTCCTGCAGGGTGCCATCAACCTGCCGGTCGCTGATAATGGTAAAGCCCGATTGCAGCTCGCCGTTCTTTACGATTTTAAACCGATAGTAATTATCCACCCCGGCAGGATCCTGCCACTCAGGCCGGAGAAGGAAAACCGGAGTGCCTCCCGGACGCGGATCACCGATGCCGCGGCTCAGATTCAGGCTATCCAGGAAAACCGGACCTGGAATCACGGTTTCGGCGAGGTACTTCTCATCGGTCGGAAGGGTGACAGCCAGCTTCATCCGCTCACCGGGAACCACCTGGATTCCGGTGACACGATAACGTCCCGGACCTTCTTCCACCAAAGGGATTTTTGAACCAGACTCATGAATCAGCTCTACCGTTGCCCCTGCAACCTGGTCGGAAGAATCTGAGGCGTAAAAGCCCAGCGTCCGGGTCACATGCACATGGCACTCTCCGTCCGCTGCATTCAATGAAGCATCCACCACAATCCGCGTAGCCGCTTCTGTCAGATCCAGCTGGATCACATCCTCGCAGGATGACAGAAATAATCCTGCAATAAAGATCAGAATAACACCTATATATTTTATTTTGAACATCTTGCTAAAATTTGAAATTCCAGGTTACCGAGGGAACAATACCAAAAAGGGCCAGTCGCACGGCCTCCGTGGTGCCGGGTACCGTCTCGCTCTCCCGGAAATCAATGCTGTATGCATTCTTACGATTATACACATTATACAGCGATACATTAATATCGGAATTCCAGCTCTTCCGCGGCTTGAACTGCCAGGAGACCCCCAGGTCGAGCCGGTGATAGTTGGGCATCCGCGATCCGTTCCGGTCGGTATACAGATTCACCAATGTCCCGTCGATCTCATATTTTCCGCCGGGAAAAGTCACCGCATCTCCTGTATAATAGATCCAGTTCCCTGAAATATTCAGTTGCTCCAGCACTTGCCAGGAGGCCACAATGGAAAAATTATGCGTGCGGTCCTGGCGGGCCGGAAACCAGCTTCCAAAGTTGATCGCTTCGAACTGCTTTTCTGATTTGGCCAGCGTATAGCTGACCCATCCGGTGAGCGTTCCGAGGGTCTTGTTCACAGAGAACTCAATCCCGTACGCCCTGCCCTTGCCAAAAACCAGCTCAGCCTCAATATCGGGATTAAGCACAGTAACTGCCCCGTTCTTGTAATCCACCAGGTTATGCATGGTTTTGTAATAAGCCTCCACACTGAAATCCAGCGTGTTCTTCAAAAAAGTGGTAAAATATCCGATGGAAAACTGGTCGGCGATCTTGGGAAGGATTAGCGGGGTGCTCGGCGTCCAGAGATCAGTAGGGAAACTGGAAACGGAGTTCGAAAGAATGTGCAGGTACTGATACATCCGGTTATAATTCACCTTGATCGAATTTGAGCTGTCGATCAGATAGTTAGCTGTAATCCTCGGTTCAAAACCCACATATCCGTTGTAGAACTCACCCGCTCCGTACAGGATGGAATCGAGGACATCCTTGTTGTCATCGTACCTCTTAACCGTATAGGGCCCGATATTGTTGAACAGGCTCACCCGGAATCCGTAATTCATGCTGAACCGCCTGCTGATTTTCTGCTCATTGGAAAGATAGATCCCGCTCTCAAGCGCCTGCTGAGGTTCAATGGGAGCAAAGAAAGCGGCGGTGTCACTCTCCGAGGCAAAATTCCCCGGCTTGAATTTGTGCAGGGTGCTGATCCAGCCGAACCGGATCATGTTTTTCGTATTGGGATACCAGGTGTAATCCTGCTTGATGCTGTAATCAATGATGCCGGAATTGAGCCGGAATGCCGCCTTCCCGAAGGCAAACCTGAACCCGTAGTTATAGTCGCTGTACACCAGCGAGGTATTCAGGAAGAGCTCCGTATTGAACGAATGATTCCAGCGCGCCGTCATTGTGGCATTCCCCGAGTCAAAACCGGCCTCCTTCCGGGTGAAAATATCACGCCCCAGATAGCCCGATATGTAGATGCGGTCCCGGGATCCAAGCTCATAATTGGCTTTCAGGTTAAAATCATAAAAATAGAACGTGAGGCTGTCGGCATCATCGGTAACCGCCTTGAGAGCCACGTCGGCATAGGTTCGGCGGCCCGAAACAAGAATGGATCCGCGGTCCTTCACAATCGGCCCCTCCACCGTCAGCCTCGAGGCAATCAGCCCGATACCGCCGGTTGCCGTCCAATCTTTGGAATTGCCGTCGCGCATGCGGATATCCAGTACCGAAGAGGCCCTGCCTCCATAGGCAGCCGGAATCCCGCCCTTGTATAACTTGACATCCTTGATGGCATCGGAATTAAATACCGAGAAGAATCCCAGCAAATGTGAAGGGTTGTATACCGGGGCCTCATCGAGCAGAACATGATTCTGGTCGGCCTCGCCCCCGCGGACAAAATAGTTGCTGCTCCCCTCGCTGCTCGGACTAACCCCGGGAAGAAGCTGAATGCCTTTCAGCACATCCCGTTCCCCAAACAGTACTGGTACAGACTTTAACTGCTTGATATCGAGCTGTATTGATCCCATTTCAAGATTGTTTACTGCCGTTCTGGTACTTTTTCCGGTGATCAGCACTTCTGCCAGGGTGGTAGCCCTGGGGGTTAGCTCAGCATCTTTATGGAGGTTATTCTTCAGTTCAACTGTAGCATCCAGGGGTTCATATCCGAGGTATGAAAACCGGAGGTTATAGGACCCGGCCTCAAGCTTGACGGAATAAAACCCGTATTGGTTGGTCGTTGTACCGGTGCCATTATTCAGGATGGAAACCGTTGCCCCGATCAGGATCTCCCCTGTTTTTGAATCTTTAATATGCCCGCTGACCGAGAATCGCTCCTCCTCGCCAGCCAGGCTCCCCACTGGAATGAACCAGAGGCAAAAAAATACATAATAAATGACTGATTTAAATTTCATGCCGTTAAAACGCACCAATGCTGAGATTGTTCTAAAACCCGAATAGTCTGGACGCTGAAAGGACCTTAAGGAATTCGGTTCGTTCGGGCTCACTGAGCTCTCTGTTTATCAGATCCTTTACCGATTGCAGGGTCACTATATCGGAACCCCTCGAAATCCTGAGGTCCTTAAACGAGGCATCAAGAATCAGGTATTTATCCGACCCGGTGGCCGGATTCCAGGGGGTCCATGCCGGAAGGAGCTCTCCGTTGGGGTTGCCGCTCCTCGCGAAATTCGCCAGATAGGACATGCATAAACCAGTCAGTTTTTCCCTTCCCTGCCGGTTCTGAACCGAGAAGGAGCGGCCGGCAAGCATCGAAATCTGGCTGGATCCGGTACCCAGAAAAAACGGAATCTCCGCATAGTGGTGCGACCCCATCAAAGCCCCGAGTTTCCCCGGCAGCACGCTGATTCCTGCCGCATCCTCACTGCCCCAGTCGAACCGGTAGGCATAGACGGGAGGGATATCCCTGTTGGCCGTCATGGCCATCGTTACCGTATCCAGCCCATAAGATCGCCACATCAGGGACTGATATCGGGACAGAAGCTCATAATACCGGGTTCCCGGCTCGGGATCCTTGATCAGGAAACGGAACAGTTTGATTTCATCCTTATTTACCCCGATAAGAAGCGGCACCTTATTCGCCCAGGTACCCGTGGCAAAGACACCATATCCCGATGCAGGCAAAACGGTTCCATCGTTGAAGAGCGAAGGCCATTGCGCCATCCCTCCAATCATGGTGGGAATGCCTTTGAAAAGCTCGGCCGGTATTTTTGACCTCAGGTACACATTGATATCAAAAGCGCTCATGGATTGCGCATAAGTCCTGGCGGCCTCATTGTCGGGCGCGTTGCCATCCGCTACCAGCAGATTGCACAGGAGGGTCAGACTCTTGTTTTCCGCATCCGCGGTCGTCCTCATTACAGCCAGTCCGCTTTCCGCCACGGCGCGGTGAAAAAGGCCGGCTGCAGCCGGCGCCGTGAGCAGGGAGAGCACGTTCATGGCTCCGGCAGATTCTCCGGCAATGGTAACATTGCCCGGATCACCGCCAAAAGAGGTAATATTTTCTTGAATCCACCGCAAGGACTGAATCAGGTCAAGGGTGCCGAAATTTCCACTCTGATCCTCAGGAGATCCATACCCGGTAATGGCCGGGTGCCGGAACCAACCGAAAACCCCAAGGCGGTAATTCACCGTAACATACACCATCTTCGCCCGGCTTGCGAACACATCGCCCGAATAATCGGGAGAGGCGCCGGTGCCGATCGAGTTTCCGCCGCCATGAATGAAAACATACACGGGCAGCCCGATCTCTTTCCCTTTTGGCCGCCAGATGTTCAGATACAGGCAATCCTCGGAGCCCAGGGGCCCGATCACCGGAAGATACTGGGCTGCCGAACTGCCAAAACTGATGGCAGGGCGGATACCTTGCCAGGACTCAGGCGCCATGGGTGCCTTCCAGCGGAGGGATCCCACGGGTGGAGCTGCATAGGGTATTCCTCTCCAGGACCAGGTGGAATGCATGTCGGCCATTCCCCTGACCTCTCCGTATTGTGTTGCAACAATTGTACGATTGTCCCAGGAACCCACCACTCCTGATGCAAATCCCGGCGAAACCAGGATTGCAAGAGTAACGGCAAAAAACCAATATCTTCTGTATCTTCTCTGTATCATTTGATCTCCATCGGCTCAAGCTCGACGGCCTTTCTGTTTATCCTGATTTTTAGTACGTACGCCGGTGAATCCGGAAGATTTTGCGGAACTCTGATTACCAGTTGCCGCTCGCGGTTGTCATAGCTGACCGTTTTACCCCCGAGAATGCTGACCCGTGTTGCCTTCACGCCCTGCGGCATGGGCAATACGATCTCCTTCAGAGAGGGATCCATCACATGCAGGTAGATGAACTGTTCCTTGCAGGTGGATGCCATCCGGTCAGTAGGCAGAAACGGCCCGCCACGGGTCCCGTATACTCCTTCTCCATTCACCTTCAGCCATTCCCCCACACCCCGTAAAAGATCCACCTGCTGTGGCTCAATCCTTCCATCCGGCATCGGACCCACATTCAGCAGCAAATTCCCATCCCCTCCCACCGTCTTGATCAGAGTCTCTACTACCACTTTAACACTTTTCAACTTTTCCACATTCTTCCACGCCCACTGATCCCCCACGGTAATGCATGATTCCCAGGGATAATCCCGGTTAAACCCGCCAATCTGCTGTTCCGGTGTCCCATAATCCCCGGCATACTTTGCAATGCTGTCGGTCATGCCGGCCATCCCCTTGAAGCCCTTGTCCACCCGGTTGTTGATCAGGATATCATCGCGCAGGTCGCGGATGTATTTATAGAGTTCCATCCCGTCCTGATGCGTCCAGGAAGCTTCCCACTGCCCGTCGAACCAAAGGATGTTCGTATGATAATCCACAATCAGCTCCTTCACCTGGTTAAACAGGAACTCCTTGTATTTCTTCATGTCCGATCCTTCCACCGGGCGCGGATCGCGATACCGGGTGGTATAGTCGGGATGGTGCCAGTCGAGGATCGAATGATAGGTCCCGAAGAGGATTCCCTGCTTTTCACACGCCAGCTCCATCTCCTTCAGTACGTCCCGCTTTACAGGCGTGTTCTCAATATCATAATCGGTATACTTTGAGGGCCAGATCGAAAATCCGTCGTGATGCTTCGAGGTAATCACGAAATACTTCATGCCCGCCTCCTTCGCCACGGAAATCCATTCATCGGCATTGAAAAGTTCCGGATTGAACCGTAAATAGAGGCTGTCATATTCCGATATCGGCACCTCCCGGCCTCTCGACCAGCCTATCTCCGTCCCCTTCAGCGAGATCGGGCCCCAATGGACGAACATGCCGAAGCGCATGCCCTGCCAGGCTTGCAGCGAAGCACTATTCGTTCTGAGCTGGGGATTTAATTCACCACCGCCGCCGGGAGGAGCCTTTGGCACAGGCTGCTGTAAGGTGGAGCACGCTGCTATTGCGAGAATGATCGTGACACGTGACGCGTGACGCGAAAGACGTGACGCGTGACGCGTGACGCGTGATTTAGAGGTTTCAGTAAAAAAAAATTTCATAAGTTTCTCCATTTGGTGGGTAAAACAGCATCTATACTAGTAACACTAAAATTACAGCTATGATTCATAAAAAGATGGATGTTTGGAAACTTTGTCCAGTTCCTGTACATTTCTCTGGGATCTCTGGCAGAACTTGAAACACAATTGATCATTTGTGAACGATTAGAATTTTGCGGAGAAGATCTTTCCCACCATTATGATGATTGTGATCGAATTCGCAGAATGCTCCAGAGCCTCATTCGCTACATAAAACAATAGCGAATCTCAACCGTCTCTATCTTACGCTCCTCTTCTCCCGCGTCACGCGTTACGATTCACGCGTCACGATTTCCCGCATCTCCCCAAACTGCCCCTCCATACTCCGCAACAATTTAAACTGCGCCCTCGCCCGCTGCAAATTATGATGCGCATGCTTGACCTTAAAATAGTTATCCCCGTCAACATAGTCAGTCAGAAATCGCAGGCCAATCATGTAGGGAAGCAGCTTCCCGGCGAGAGCCAGATTATCCAGCTCAACCGGGGTAAGGGTTTTGCGGGTTTCCTCCAGGAATCCTTTGGTGTACCCTTCAAAAAGCCGGATATCCATCTCCACCTTTGTCAGATCCGGATCATCCTCGGCCCCGGTATTGGTCGAGGTCCGGATGCTGTCGCCAAAATCGTAATGAACATATCCGGGCATCACCGTATCTAAATCGATAACACACAGACCTTTATCCTCCGATGTAAGCAGTACGTTATTGAATTTGGTATCATTATGGGTGATCCGTGAAGGGATCTTTCCCTCCCGGCCCAGGCGCAGGATGGTGCCCATCTCAAAGGCGCGCTCCAGCACAAACTCCGTTTCACCCTTCACCAGACCGGCCCGGCCAACCGGATCGCGTTCGAGAGTCGTCCGGAAAGTCTCAAGCCTCCATTCGATATTATGGAAATTCGGGATCGTCTCATTCAGCGGCCCGCCCGGCAGATCCGCTATCATCGCCTGGAATTTCCCGAACATTTGGCCGCCCATGTATGCTTTCTCTGGCGAATCCACGATGTCGTAACTCTGGTTATCAGAAATGAAAATATAAACCCGCCAGAAGTTACCCTCGGCATCGTGATAATAGGATTTCCCATCGTTGGCCATGATCAGCGTCAGACCTTCCCGGTTGGGATCCGCGCCGGGTGTGTTTTCCAGTTTTATCCTGATATGTTTCGTAACCCGTTCGATGTTTTCCATCAAAGCCGGAACATTCTTGAATATCTTATGGTTGATGCGCTGAAGGATATAATCAAACTGATCGGGCTCAATCGTACACACCCTGTACGTATCATTGATATGGCCCGAGCCGTAAGGCGCAATCGACGACACCGTGCCGGCGATGCGGAAGTTGGAGATAAGGTTGTTAAGGTCAGTCATGTTGCTGGTTACTGGTTAAATCTGGTTGCCGGTTGCCGGTTGCTGGTTCGGGTTGCCTTGGTACACTTGTCATCCCCGCGAAAGCGGGGACCGCGTGCCCCAGCCGAACAGCAATATCGAAGCACTTGTCATCCCCGCGAAAGCGGGGACCGCGTCCCATAAAGAGCGGTACGCAGAGGAACCGGTCCCCGCTTTCGCGGGGATGACAACGCTCCTAATTAACTTTATGGCCAATTCGTAAAACGTCAATTGTAAATCGTAAATCATCTCATCTCTGTCTTAATCTCAACGGGAACCGATGCATGTCCCGATTTCATGCGGGTAACCGCCTTGATCAGAATGGATTTGCGGATAACCAGAGGCTCCGTGTAAACCTGTCCGCCGGTCATCGGATCCGATCCATCGAGACTGTACAGGATCTCGGCACCCAGAACGGAATTGTGCAGGCTGATAACCAGGCTGTCGGTGAAAACAAAGGATTCAGCCCTGGTCACCGGTGTCGGAACCCGGTAGTTAACCTTCATCTGGTCGAGCCGTTCATAGTGGCGAACCATCCGGTGCGAAAACTTCTCATAATCACGCAAATTCTTCGGCGTCCAAACCACCTCCGCCATGGCGCTCATGCGGGGCAAAGCCATGTATTCCACCTGCTTTTCATCCGGGATATATTCGGTCCATACATTGGCCTGGGCACCCATCACATGCTTTGCCTCCTCCGGCGTAAGCTCCTCCGGGGTCGGCTCATAGGAATAAACCTTCTCCAGGGTTAGGTATCCGCCGATGGCCCTGGGCTCAAACTTCGGGTCACCCTGATAATAATCGAAATAACAATGCGAGGTGGGCGACATGATCACGTCATGCCCCTGTTTGGCCGCCTCAATCCCGCCGGCCACTCCCCGCCACGACATCACCGTGGCTGCCGGAGCGATCCCGCCTTCGAGAATCTCATCCCAGCCAACCAGTCTCCGGTCTTTAGTCTCCAAAAACTTCTCGATCCTCCGGATAAAATAGGACTGCAGCTCCATCTCATCCTTCAACCCCTCCTCACGCATCCTTTTCTGGCAGTCGGGGCATTTGTCCCAACGCACCTTCGGACACTCATCGCCTCCGATATGAACATAGTTGAACGGAAACAAACCAATCACTTCCGATAAAACATCCTGGTTGAATTCAAAAACCCGCTCTTTCCCGGCACAGTATACGTCGTCGGAAACGCCCCACTTGGTGCGCACCTCAAACGGGCCGCCGGTGCAGGAAAGCTCCGGATAAGCTGCCAGTGCGGCAACCGAATGCCCAGGCATCTCGATCTCGGGCATCACATCGACAAAGCGGCTGGCAGCATAGGCAACCACTTCGCGGATCTGATCCTGCGTGTAAAACCCGCCATAGGTTCCCCCATCGGCCGTTTTCCGCATGGAACCGATCTCCGTAAGCCGTGGATACTTTTTTATTTCGATGCGCCAACCCTGGTCCTCGGTCAGGTGCCAGTGGAACACATTCATCTTGTGCATGGCAAGCAGATCGATATATTTCTTGATAAACTCAACCGAAAACAGGTGCCGGCCCACGTCGAGATGCATACCGCGCCAGGCATATCGGGGTTCATCCTGAATATTCACTGCGGGTATCCGGATGCCGGACTGCTTTTTCAGGCCGCCTTCCTCATAAACCTCCGGAGGAAGCAACTGCAACAGGGTTTGAATGCCATAAAAAACGCCACGCGCACTGGTTGATTGAAGGATGATACCGGTTTTACCGGTCACCAGGGTATACCCTTCCGGATTTTTTCCCGCAGCCGGTGGCACCAGTTCCAAATAGATACTGTGCCCCGCAGCCGGTATACCGATCTTATATCCATGTATTCCCACCCTGCCGCCAAGATATCCTGCGGCAACCAGCAGGAGGGAATCATCGGAAGAGGTGTAAATCGGCATATTCGCCGGAAAGGAAACCATCCCGGGTTCAATGGTCATCTGTGCAGGTTCCGGAATGATCCTGACATCCGGAGTCTCCCGCTTGCACGACCAAACGAAGGATATCAATACAAACAGGGAAAATACAAATCCTGATTTCCTCATAATTATTCCATGTTTAAAAGAGAGATTCACGTGATAAACTTACAGCGTTTTTCCGGTTTAGGAAAACCATAATCCACCATTGATATTCAATTCACAGAGACTCAGACTGGTGATTATTTGTCCTCCAACGGATTCCCCTCACCAATGACAGTAACCTGGACTCTTGCATTGACTCCGCCGGATCCTTTACATTCGAATGAGATCTGATTATCTCCCTCCCTGAGTACAGGCACTTTGCCTTCGATGGGAACCTCTTGCAAGAATTCTCCTTTAGAACCAAACAATTTACAATCGGTTGCCGAGCGGAATTCCAGGTACATACCCGATTCCATCCGGACCGGAAAAATGATTCTTTCACCGCCCAGGGTGAGGCACGGATCCTGAATGGTTTCCGGAACCATTGGCAAAGCTTTAATACTGCCGATCAAACAGTTAACCTCTCCGCCGGCCGGCAGGTTATTATACCACAGTTGCAACTTATCCACTGCATTGAATTGCACCGAATGCCGGAACGAATCATACACGTAAAAGCCCGAATCGGGCCAGATATAGTTACTGAATTCCGAGGATTCAATTTCAACCAGCACAAAATACTTCCATCCGGTGAAATCGATCTTAATAAAATGATCGCCCCGGGCGCCAAAAGAAAGGTGAGCCGGACTTTCAATCCTGAGATTCAGAAGCTCTCCCTGGCCGTCACCCCTAACCCAAACACCAAGTGCCTGGTTTTTTGAGATATCCAGCCAGGGTTCGAATTTTTTCTCCATTTTGATCCACATACCTTCTCCGGAAGAGGATTGGGGTGCACTTGCATAAAATCGTCCGCTGCTTGTCCCGCCCATTGATTTTTCTGATGAAGAAATTATGCCGCCCGAAACACCGGCAGCACTTCCCTCCTGAATGAATTGTTTCTCTTCTGAAAAATCGGCTATCACGACATTTGCCGGATCATTGAATGGTTTCACCGACATCAGGGGTTCAATCCTGAGTTTTACGGGTTGTTCCCCAAAATCATTCCTGACAATCCAGTGTGATGAAGGGTGGCCGGTTCCGGCAACTTTATGTTTTTGATAGGCTACCGGTCTGAGGTTCCATTCTCCGTTTTCCCGCTGAAACAATGTGAATTCTTTGCCGGGTTCACGAAGCAAAGCACGAATCGGGTCGCTGAAATAATTCTGGTGCCGCAACTCCTCATATTGTTTGATGATGGCAGTCAACCGCCGGAAAAGCGGATTTGCGTCCAGATTTTTCTCGTCCACACCACCCAGCATCGAAAGGCCAGCGTTGTTGCCGATCATTTTACAGCACAGATACTCGATGTCGTCGGGAAAAGTCGGTTCCACCTGCGGAGGGTTCCAAGTTTGATTTCCCCACCATCCCATATGGAGCGGAAGAAGCAATCCCCCGTTTTCAACGGAAGCATACTTAGTAATGAGCGGGATATGGCCCCGCCAGAGGCCATGCTCATATTCATTGGGTTTAATGGTTGGAGCAAGAAAGAGTCGTGTCGATTTTATTGCTGCCGAATGGATGTCGACAAACCGCTTATATCCCCTTACCGGACGGTCCCAGGCCTGCCACCGTGAACGATAATGCCACCAATGGTGCTGCATCGCGCTCATCTCCATCCCAACCGGTCGTTTTAATTGTTTGGCTACCTCGAAAATAAACTTGGTGCCATAGTACCACGCGTTCTCTCCATTGTCCAGAATATCGCTGCCATCAATTGCATCGAAATAGATCCCGTCGAATCCGTAATCGCTGACAATTTGCGCGGTTCGTCCAGCGATCTCCCTGAACAAAGGGGTTTCGGGTCCGGGAACAAACCTGCCAAACATCTCACGGAGGTGAAATACTTTTTCACCAGGATTAAATGAGGATGATCTCGTTCCGTTGGCCCCCCGTCGGCACCCGGTAAACTGATAAGGAGGCGTCAGAGTGACCCCGCGGAATTCAACCAGTTCCTGACCTATTTTTAATGAAAGGCTGTTCCTGACGAAAAACCCGGTGGTGGTTGAAATGTTGGCGGTAGATTCTTTGACAACCATCACACTGTCGCCCTCCTCAAAAGGCTCAACAAGTGTAAAAGTGCTGAAATAGCCCAGATCTTCACTCGGGACGGGAGTTACATACCCGGAATTCTTATCTATGAAAAAGGCATAGGTATGAAAGATGGAAGATATCCCGGCAGCGTGCAGACGGTCATTTATCCGCTTGAAAGAGTCCCATCCGCCCGGCCATTTCTCAGCATTGAGCTCAAAATCACCGAACCTGAAAAACCCACCTCCGCCATGGCTGTCTATCTGATTAAATCCCAGGCTCCGGCACATTTCAATCCATTCATCCACAGTTTCTTCTGTAAGAGTTCCAAAGTTCATAAGGTAGGAGCCAAACCCCTCTTTCTGTTGTAAGGCCCATGCTCCACCCTTATCGGAATAGGGAACATCATTAGCGTGCGTCATAACGTCACGGATGACCGGCAGGATTTTTTCCTGCGGAACACCCAGCAGCGTGATTTCGGCTCCTTTCAGCCCAAATCTTTTATAACAGGTTGCCCATAAATGGGATTGCAGGGCAGGCAGTTCACGGACATGGGTAAACAGGTTCATCGAGAGCACGCAGGCAGCGAATGGTTCATACGGCATGCCTTCCAGAGTGAGGGGAATGTTTAAAAAAGTCAGGGATTCCGGATCTCCCTGTACTGAAGCAACCCGACCAGTGATGCGGTCTGTCAATGTATTGAGAAGAACAGTAGCCGTAACTTTCCCCGAACCGAATTCCAGATGAATGCGTTTTCCTTTCAATGCAATTGAGGTACAAGTATACTGCACTCCATCCTTAACCGTACTGGCACACCAGGTTATAGTTTTCGAATCCAGATAATCGACTCCGGTTGCCAGATCCGTGAAATGAAGGTTCTTTCCGTCGGATGCGATCTCATACCTGAAATTGCTATTCTTAATGATTACCGTGTCGCCGGGATTTGATGAGCAGCTGATCAAGAAAACACCCGGCAACAGAAAGAGTGCCGGATATAATGGATTCCACAAATGATTCCTGTCATTCATTTGATACTCTCTTTCTGATTAGGAAACATGGATAAGTTAGTCGGGATTTACAACCAAATGAACTTTATTTTTTAACCCACAGTGTGGTTATTCTCTTCCATCCGGGTATGTCGGCAGCCATGGTGACACCACACAACTGATCCCGATTATCAGCGGAAAGGGCAGCAACTCCGCCCTCCACCGATGCACCTGTCAGACGGTATCCATTATTGGCAAAGGTCAGGCTCATTTTTTCATCCTGCACCAGATTGACCTGACCGGTAAGCTTAAGAGTCTCCGGGTCCCAATGTATATCACGGGTCTCAATTGTTCCCTGCATAATGTGCCGGTCGGATGACAATAATTGCGGACGATCCGCCACTTGCCTGATTGATATCATCTTAGCTTCACCCGGCCTTAATTCAAGCCGGAGTGAATCGGAGCCCTTGAATAGGCCAGCCAGACGGTTATCCCAGAATTCATAGGCATAATATTTTTGATCAGCTTCCAGGTCAAGGGCTCCGAAATAATCAGGAGAATCAAACCGGATGGTTTTTATCGCCGGATGCTGATCATTGGGATTATAAACCACCATCTGATACCAGCCGGGCTGCACCCTGAAAACGAATATCTCCGGATATTTTGAACTGAAAGCATCTACCGGTCGGGCCGAAATCCATGAATCCGGGTAGGGAAAGATCCTCGAAAGGTCGTGCACGAGCTCAGGCGACAGCCGGTCGAAACTGTTGGCCATCAGGAACCTGCCGCAGGTGGTGTACATAAGGGTCAGCAATTTCCTTACCCCGTCGCTTCCGGCCGGCTGGGCCTTCAGCAGGTTCTTGGCGTCCATGTCGTAGCTCACAACCTTCCGGTTCTTATACCAGCGCAGCGCCCCGCGGGAGATCATCAGGGGCGACATCCGGTCGGTATCCCCCCAGATCCGCTGCGAGGATACGATCCCGAGCGTTATATCGGAACCATGGTCGAGGTTCCGCTCATCCAGGAAAGCCTCCGGCCCCAGCCCCGTGCGGGCCAGCTGGAAAACCGTCCGGTAGGCCGAAGCGGTGGTGGAATAGACATCTTCCATCCCTCCGAAGGCCGCCCAGCCGGTATACGGATAATCATACATAAGCCCTTTCACCCCACCGTCGTGCAGGTTTTTGTAAACCTCCCGCATGTGCGCCTGAAAGCCCGGATCGGTAAAATCGTAGCTGCCCTTCCCCTTTTTCATCCAGTCCTGATCCGGCACCGTGGCATCGGACCGGTTCCAGAGCATATGTTCAGGAAAAGCCTCCGCATAATCATCCGAACGGCGGCCGGTCTGGAAATAGGTGAGCGGAATTCCGCCCCGGTCAATAATCGCCTGTGCCCATTTTGCCGTGGTCTCATAGGGCTTCTTATAATGGCCGGGAGCCACATCCACGTTGCCGTCCGGCGGATTGGCGAACTTTCCGGTACCGTACATCTGCCAGTGCTTCTCGTCCCACCAGCCCTGCTCGTTGTTCTCCTCATAGGCATCCGGAACCAGCCGGATCGATACCGGCACATACCGGAGGAACCCTGATTTAACCGCCCGGTCCATCTCGGCTACCGCGCCGGGCGCATCGTTCACAGCCGGTCCGTCGCCATACCCCTTGTGCTGGGCATACCACAGGCACACAGTTGGGAATGTATAATATTCAAGATCAATATTTTGAAAATCTTTAAGCACATCTCCATACTGTTCCAGCGCCTCAAAGGGATTATTATGTCCTACCGAAACATAAAACGCATCCTCCGGAAACCAGGATTTTCCCGGATCCACCCGCTTGCCCACCGGGTCCTGTGCATACAGGTTCATCCTCAGGTTTTCCGGCTCTGAAACCGCCGCATCCACCGGCTTCGCCACCCCGCTGAGGCTCTCCTTTACGTTGCCTTCCGTCACGCTGACATCACACACCACTGCATTGATCCCACCCTCATTCCGGATATGAATCTTCAGCGTATCCCCTGTGACCGCCCCGGCCGGCAGGTTAAACCGGATCTCCTCCGGAGCCTCGCCCGCTCCGTGCGACGGCAGTTTGCGGGGCTCCAGCAGCGTATGCAGCACCCCGTCTATGCCTTCCCAGGCCACCGACTGTTTCCGCGTATCTGCATCGTCGCTCCAGGCCAGGTTCAGCACATAATCTTTACCCATTTTTAACCCTGATATGCCGAGTACAACGGCCTCCTTATCGTACAAAATTTCATCGTATTTTTTTCCGTATCCGGTTTCCCAACGATACGGGTTGCCGCTCCGCACCCCAACCATTTCAACCGGTTCAACCGGTTCAACCGATTCAACATTAACCGCCTTCCCCGGGCGCACGCGGTGCGCCCCTACGGGAACATCCACGGGCGCCCGCCGGGACGCCCCTACGGGAACAATGTGTACGAATTTTTCAATTTCGGTATACGTGATTCCCCCTGCAACTAATACCTCCCGGCGGTCCGGTTTTCCCCAGGTCAACAAAAAATTGTTCCGGCACTCCATCTCCGGCTTCTGGGTAACCCGCGTATCCTCGCCCCCGCCGTTGCCGTCCAGCATGCGGAACCCGGGTGTAAGCTTCCGGCCGCCGTACAGCAGTCCGCCGGTCAGCACGCTGATCTCCCGGACCTGCATCACATCGGTGCCGGTATTCATGATCCCGCCGTCGATCACCACGAAATCCCTGCCCGGCAGCAATCCGAACCGCACCCCCAGCCCCGGCCTCCCCTCCATCGAGCTGGTCACCGTCAGGTACTTCCCCGACTCCCCCCCATGCATGAAATCCGACAGGGAATGGTCGAAACTCCTGCCCGGCTCATTCGTCGAATCCTTATCGATCCTCAGATAGGCCTCACTCACCACCATTTTTTGGGGGAGACGCATGTATGCGTCCCTACGGGATCCGGTTCGCCAGATTTCATAAATCCCCTGCGCCGGTTTCACCACCACGCTCACGATTCCATTCGAAAAGATCCAGCGGGAAGTGCCGCCCACAAAGGTGATCGACTGATCCGTTGCCGTCCTGCAGCCTGACAAAAACATCAGGCACCCTGATACTAAAAGAATTAGAAATTTTTTCATAAAACTGTAATATCTTTATACTTCAACCTAACCCTTACACCCGAATTTTGAAACATCCGATCCACCTCACCCCCGTCCCCTCTCCCGCGTTCGCAAGCTCACGGGAGAGGGGTGCCCTCCGAGGGTAACCTGAACTATTGTCATCCCCGCGGAAGCGGGGACCGGATCATCAAACAGCAACCCACCTCCGTGTTAAAACCCCTTAAAATAGCAATTCGCCGCCAAAAAATCCCCTATCTTTATTCACCTCAACCTCACCCCCATGCCACACCCTCTTAAAATCTTATTCTCTTTTATCTTTCTTTCGCCTTTCGCCTTTTATCTTTCGCCTTCTTCATCCGCTCAACCCACAAAGATTATAAGCCTTTGGCCCACTACAGTTCCCTCCGAATCCCACCCCAAATCCCCCGATGTGATCAGTACCGATCATGGCGGGAATGTTACCCGCGTTGCAGCCGTCACCGATCCTGTCCTGGAGGTTTTTGAGCCCTATGGCGGAAACTCCACCGGCGTTGGGGTTGTGGTTTGTCCAGGCGGCGGATACTCCATCCTGGCCATCGACCTCGAAGGTTACGAGGTGGCCAGCTGGCTGAACAGCCTCGGGATCACCGCGTTTGTCCTTCACTACCGCGTTCCCGGCAATCCGGCCGGCGCCCTGATGGATGCGCAGCGGGCATTGCGGGTGGTAAGAAATGAATACTGCAACCGCGCCCCCTACCTGAAAAAGATCGGGATCATGGGATTCTCGGCCGGCGGTAGTCTGTCGGCCAGAACCAGCACGCGCTATCGGGATAAAACATACGAACCGGTCGACGAGGCCGATAACTTCTCTGCCCGGCCCGATTTTACAATGCTCATCTATCCGGCCTACCTCGATCAGGGGCCCGATCGAAGCCTGACACCAGAGTTAAAGGTAGATGCCCGGACACCCCCGATGTTTCTCTTTGAAACCGCGGATGATCCCTATGGTAACAGCGCTCTGGTGATGGCCGGTGCCCTGCGCGATGCCAAAGTGCCGGTCGAGCTTCATTTCCTCCCCAAAGGCGGTCATGGCTACGGCGTTCGCCCGGGCAACCCGGCTGCCGAAACCTGGCCCGACCTGGCCGGGAAATGGCTGAACCAGTTTGTCACCGGCCAAACTCAACCGTATCCTTGAATACCTGAGAAAATAGTCAGACACAGAAAATCGGGGTATATTTGGTATCGGGTTTCAGGTATCAGTTGTTGGGTACGGGGCTCTTCGATGTCATCCAAACGAAAGTCGGGATCTCCTGCCAAATGCTCCGAGGCTGGGGATCCCGACCTTCGCCGGGATGACAGTTCCGGCGCCCTATAACCCAAACCTCCTACCTCATACCCAATCACCACATCAACAAATCAACAAATCAGCAAATCTTTTATCCCATGACCCCCAGAGAAATAACCTCCATCCCCTCCACCGAACACTCCTCGTTCCTCAAGTCCCGCTACCTCAGCGCGCCGCTCATGGTGGATATCGAATATATCCGCCTGCTGACTGATTCCCATAGGAAGACCGACGGCATGGAGGTTCAGGAGCGCCGGGCGCTGAACCACGCCCACGCCCTGGAAAACATCACCCCGGTGATCCACCCGAACGACCGGCTGGCCGGGAACAAAACCCGCTACATCCGCGGCGCCATCCCCTATGCCAATTACGCAGCGGAACCGTTCCTGCGCGAGATGCGCAAACAGGAACAGGATGCCCAGGCCAAACATGCTGAAACCGGTCAGGGCGGCGGCGTGGCCCGCGTGATGCAGGAGGCTGCCGAGAAGGGGCTCCGCGTGATATCGGGGAAATTCCTGATCAGCGAACCGGACCTGCAGGATTTCCGGGGAATCTGCGAATACTGGGAGGATAAATGCTTTATGGCACAGGGCGACAAGCTATGGAAAACACATTTCAGTGAGGCCGGATTCATTGAAAACGGCTGGAAAATCGGGCTATATACCGCACCGCATGAACCCTGTCCGGAAGGCAGGCTGATCCTCGACTTCGATACCGCCATCCGGAAAGGGTATCAGTCTATCATTCACGATATTGAAAAGCGGATCCGTGATTTTCAACCCGAAAATATTGTCGAAGCGGGCAAGCTGCATTTCTGGCGGAGCGCCATCACGGTCCTCAAAGGCGCCATCGGATTTGCAAAAAACTATGCGGAGGAAGCCGGCCGGCTCGCCCTCACCGAGCCTGATCCCGTAAGAAAGCATGAGCTGCTGCAGCTGGCCGACATTTGCGGCCGCGTACCGATGGAGCCGCCGCGGAATTTCCGCGAAGCCGTCCAGTCCTTCTGGTTCACCTACCTGCTCGGACATATGGAGGGTTCCCACCTGGGGTATTCGCCCGGAAAGCTCGACCGCATCCTGTTCCCCTGGTTCAAGTCCGATGTAAAAACAAACTTTACCGAAGCGGTCTCCCTGTTCGAGGAACTGTTTGTAAAAATGACCCAGATCGAATACATCGCCAGCCTCAGCTGGCAGGGACTGGGCCACGGAAACCTCTATCAGAACCTGATCCTGGGAGGCACCGATGAACACGGAAACCCCGCCGCCAACGAGATTTCCCGCGCCATCCTGCAGGCCCAGATCAACATGCAGATGACCCAGCCTACCCTGTCGGTCTGGTATGATGACCGGCTCGATGACCAGTTCCTGATGAAAGCCGCCGAATGCGTAAAAACCGGCGTCGGGTATCCGGCATTTTTCAACCAGAAAACCTATGAGCAGCACGAACTAAAAACCAGCGGACTGCCCATCGAAGTGATCCGCAAGCACTGCGCCATGGGCGGATGCACAGAGCCCACCCTGCAGGGCATGTCGTACGGCATCGTCCAGGCGGGCTTCGTAAACCACGGCAAAATCATCGACCTGGTGATGAACGGCGGCAAGGATCCGGTCACCGGCATCCGCATGTTCGACGAGCGCCGTCTCAAAACTTTTGAAGAGATCCGTCAATATTACCTCGATAGTATGCACAGCGCTGTCCGTAACTGGCAGCAATACTGGAACTTCGTGATGCTGGCCCACCGCGATACCGTGCCGCTCATCTTCTGCAGCGTATTCGTGCAGGACTGTATCGGCCGGGGAAAAAACATGGACGATGGTGGCGCAATCCTGAACCAGTCCGTCACGACTCTCTCATCGGGCATGGTCAACGTGGCCAACTCGCTGGCGGTGATCAAAAAGCTCTGCTTCGAGGACCAGGCCTGCACTTTCGACGAGCTGCGCTATGCCGTGCAGGACAACTGGCAGGGATTCGAGGGGCTGCGCAGAAAGGCGCTCTCGGTTCCGCACTGGGGCAACGATGAGGAATATGTCGACTCGATATTCCTCGACCTCTTCAACGAATACTGCACGTGGGTAAGGGGCCAGAACAACTATCTGGGCAAGCCCTACGATCCTTCGATGCTCGCAATCTCCACCCCGGTGCCCTTCGGCAAGGTCTGCGAGGCTTTTCCGGATGGACGGCTGAAGGGCGAGCCGCTGGCCGACGGGGTCACCTCACCCTTTCCCGGATCCGATAAACACGGCCCAACCGCCGTGATCCGCTCTTCCTCGAAGGTCGACCATACCCAGATCCGCGGCGGGCTGCTGAACCTGAAGTTCCATCCCTCTGCCCTCAGCGGTGAGTCCGGATCCAGAAACCTGCTGGCCCTGATCAAGACCTATTTCGAGAATCCCGGCTTTCATGTCCAGTTCAACGTGGTGGACTCCAACATGCTGCGCGATGCGCAGGAGCATCCGGAGAACTACCGCGACCTGGTTGTGCGGGTGGCCGGATTCTCCGCCTATTGGGTGGAGATGAGCAAGGCCCTTCAGGATCAGGTCATTTGCCGAACGGAACACCTGCTGTAGGATGTCGCAGGGCACACTTTTCGATATCCAGCATTTCGGGGTCCACGACGGGCCCGGCATCCGCACATTGGTGTTCATGAAAGGGTGCCCCCTCCGCTGCAGCTGGTGCTGCAACCCCGAGTCGCACTCCGCAATGCCGCAGGTACGGTATATCCGTTTCCGCTGCAAAGCCTGCCACCGATGCACCGAAGCCTGCACCCGGGGAGCAATAACCCCTATAAATGGTTCTGTATTAATTAATTATGATAAATGCAGGGCCTGTACCTCCCGAACCTGCCTTGATGTCTGCTATCACGAAGCCCTCAATCTTACTGGATATTCGCTGGACGCAAAGGAACTACTGACCATCGTATCCAAGGACCTGGTCTTTTACCGGAACTCCGGCGGCGGGGTCACCTTCACCGGCGGGGAACCTCTATCGCAGCCAGATTTCCTCCTGGAATCCCTCCGGCTCTGCCAGGATGCCGGCATCCACACCGCCATCGAAACCTGCGGATATGGCAATCCGGACTCGGTAAAGGCCATAAGCCCCCATACCGATCTCTTCCTCTTTGACATTAAAATCATTAACCCCGATATACACCTCAGGCACACCGGCCAATCCAACGACGTTATAATCAGAAACCTGGATTATCTGGCTAAAGAACATAAGCACATCATTCTTCGATTTCCCCTCATATCCGGCATCACCGATACCGAAGAGAACATCGGAGAAATCATCGGATTAATGAAAAAACTGAATCTGCAGGAGATCCAGCTTGAGCCGTATCACACCCTGGGAGAGTCGAAATATGAGGAGTTCGGGGTGCTGCATACTGAGAATCTCATACCCGAAATCCTTAACTACCCGGTTGAAACCGTTATCGAGCGTTTCCATGCTGCCGGGATTGCCTGCGAGGTGGCATAGATGCGATCCGCCGTCTGCGGTCTGCGGTCATCCGTCATCGGTCCTCCGTCATCCGTCTATCTTATCCACACCAACAACCCCTTCCCCGCCTCCACCTGAAAGGATTCTCCAATCTTCAGCTTCCCTTCAGCCTGGAACTTATCCACAGCAGGAACATAAAGTTCAGCCTTGGCCGGATCGATCCCCAGAGCCTTCCAGTCGATCTCGAGGTTGATCCTCGCCGGACCCGCCGCCCAGGAGGCGATCGCCACTAATGCTTCTCCATCCTTCTTATACACCGTTGCAAGTATATCAGGCCTTCCCGTCTTCACGGGGCAGCTCTTCACCCAATACCCTAACATCTCCGACTTCGTAATTCGGAATTGGTCCTGGATCTTCCAAAGATTGGTGGGATTGCCGGCCCACGGCAGCCGCGACGTCATCCCGTAAACCATGCCCCGCCACTGGTTTCCTCCATCCTGCAGCATCTCACCCATCAGGCCGAAAGGAATTCCGGAAACCTCTGTCATCCAGTACTCCGGATTCGCGTTGTAATCAAAATACTCCCCGAACCAGAGCCGGTCGAGGTAGGGGAAATGCTCGAGGTAAAGATTGGCCGAGTTGGTGAATCCGTCACGCGGATTGAACTGGTTGGCCGAGTGCAGGTCGATCCGCGATCCGGGATTGGTCCGCTCCAGCACCTTCCGCACCCGGTTCATGATGCTGCGGTCAAAAGCCACATCATCAATATAAAGTCCGTCAATACCCACATTCTTCGTCAGCCAGTCGAGCCCCTCGAGATAGTAATTGTGCCACCTGGAAGTTCCCGTGTTAATCACGGCTGCATCCTTCAGCTCCGGAACAAACCAGGCCGGGATGTAGTTCCCGTCGAGATGCTCCTGCAGCCAGGAGTAGCCGCCGCCGGGACCGTACGAAAGGATCTCATTGCCAAGGGATTTCAGCGCCCAGATCTCGGGACAGATATTGGTGAGCTCCCTCACGGTATAGTAAATCTTCACCTTCATGTCCCGCCTGTGGGCGGCATCGATGTATGCCTTCATCAGGTCGGGCAACATAAACGGATAGTTGATGTAAGGATTGATATCCGTGGCATGGTGCACGTTGATCGTATTGGCACCGGCCTTCTGAATGGTATCCAGTGGCATGAACTTATGGTAATACCGGTCGTGCCACTGCTTGGCCAGATCAAGTTTCCGGAACGGCGTGATCAGCATATTGATGTCGAAATGCAGCGTATCTCCCGGTTTCAGGGTCCGCTCCCCGCTGAAGGCGCTCACTTCGTACTCGTCGCCTTCACGCTCCAGCCGGATTCCCCCCTTTCCACCGTTGTACCACGAGGGCGGCATGTTCAGGGGTTTTTGCTGATAGAAATTCGTGTTCAGCGGCCGTTCGTAATTTTCTGCACGGAAGGTTGCCTGCAGGCCGGCATTCACAGTCCCCAGCCACGGCCCGTCGCAGTTGAAATAAGGATCCCAGGTATAGGTATACTCCGATGGGGCAAATCCGCCCTTCTGGCCCAGCCCCAGCATGTATTCAACCTTGTCGCCACGCATCGGGATAACAAACTCCAGGTCGGAAAGATTTACGGCCTGATCTGCCGTCACGGCAATCCGGTAGGTGAGAAACCCATCGAACTCGAGCCGACCCTTCAGGTCAAATTTTACGCTTCCGGCTTTCCATCCCGATGTCCATTCCGCCGCCCCTTCAGACTGTTTGGTTATGCTAAAATTTCCTTTCCCCGATTTTACTTCTTTCCCTTCCATCTCCACCTCAAACCCCATACCTTCAACCAGAACCGGCTCCGGCTTGGCAGCCAGTTTTGTCATCTCCGGCGCAAACCAGCTGAAAATCTGCTCGGGCAATCCCCTGGAATCGAGCCTCACATCCCTGCCGAGTATCTTAACGAGGTTCCCCTCAACTGTAACCGGCTCATATCCCGCCACGATCCCATCCTCCATCCCGATATCGGAATTCAGCCACCGTAACCTCGAATGATTCTCCGGCTTGCTGTCCCCCCGATCCGCCAAAACCCCCTCCTTCACCCACAACTCCACCCCCACCACTTCTTCCTTCAAACTTCTCCCCTCTTCCTTTCCTTGAGCCTTGAGCCTTGTGCCTTGAGCCTTAACTTTAACCATTCCTTTGTACCACCCCTCTGCCAACCCCTTCGGCACATCCACCCCGATCCACAACGGCTGAACTTTTCCCTTCTCCACCGGTACCGCCTTGACCAAAGGCTTCTGGTCCCAGTTATTGCCTCCCTTATTGAAACAGGTCAGGTTGTCCGCGGGAATCTTACTGCCTCCGGGCATCGACAGATCAGAAAAAACGACCTCCAGATCGGAAATATCCTCCTTTGCGGCATATACAGCGATCTGAAAGGAGTAATATTCAAATTGCTGAACGGTGTCCTGAATTTTCTTCAACGCACCCCGTTGGATCCATCGCAAAGGCAGATCCGTCCACATCTTAACCGGATATTCGCGGTACTCCGGGAAGAGCAGGAAATCCGATTCCGGCGATGAAGTCAGGAAATTCGCGGTTTCAGTCCGGGTGGCGATCACCTCCATGGGCCAGAACGAATGGAACCGGTTGATCGACTGCATCTCGGTGGCCGTGGCCTGGGGCAACTCACCGGCCGGCTTCAGGGCTTTCGCCCGCCAGGCCGGATCACTCTTGTCCCCCGGAACCAGGTAGTTCACTTTCGGATAGGAGCCGCCGCTGCTCTTGAACGGCAGATAATAGAAGTAATAGGTCCCCGCTCCGGAGGCCGGCTCAAAGATCATCTCCCCAAACTCCCGGTTTATCTCCAGTCTGATAACGTTCGCAATCCTTTTCCCTCCGTTCGCCGGATACACAAAAATCTCCTTATCCTGCGGATTCATATCCTTCCGCCGCCACGGAATATTCACATAAACAGCCTCCGCGGGGCTCTTAACCTCCACAACAATCCGTTGATTTCCAAGCGAATCCGGGTTCCAATTGCCGATTGTGTACGAAAGTTGGGCCGAGGCGCCGGCTCCGAGGCAGGTGAGGAGGAGGAGGGTAAGTAGTTTTTTCATGGCAAAAATTAATAATTAATAATTGACTCGGCTGACGCCTCGCTAATTGGCCTCCCTGCGGTCGGCTAATTGGCTCCCTTCGGTCGCTAATTGGTTCGGCTAACGCCTCACTAATTGGCCCTTCGGGCTAATTAGCGCGTAGCGCCAATTAGGGCTTTAGCCCACAATTAGCCGACCACAGGGAGGCCAATTTCTTATTATTAAATCCCTTCCAACGAGCTCAGTACTTCCCTCAGCCGTGCGTCGCTGGGGTTCGGCGCCCTCGGATCAATGATCTTTCCTTCGCGGTCAATCAGGATAAAGGAAGGTATATACCGGACCACATATTTATCATTCTCCTTGGTGCCGTCATGCAGCTGCATCCAGGGGAAGCCCTCGTCGGTAACCATCTTTTCCCACTCCTTTTTATCCTGATCTACCGAGATGCTCATGATCACAATGTTTTTCTTCTGATAATCCTCGTACAACTTCTTCAGGAAAGGGATCTCCTTCTTGCACGGTCCGCACCAGGTAGCCCAGAAATCGATGAAAATGTACTTGCCCTTGAACTGCGAAAGGGTATATTCAACCCCCTGCATGTCAACAACTTTCATATCAGGCGCCGGCATTCCGGGCATGATGGCGGCCCAGTCGGAAGCCTTTTTCTTAATCTCCGCTACCTGCTCCTGATTTTTTGCCAGGGCATAATACTCCGCAAGCTGGGCATCAATCCCTTTGGTGCTGTTTCCGTCAATCTGCTGGCCGAGGTCATTAAACATAAAGGTCTCAACCATATCCGGATTGGTAAAGGTCTTCTGGATGAAGTCAAACTTGGCGACCAGGAATTCCGGTTTTCCCCAGACATCTCCCGTCAAGCCGGCAGCCTTCTGCGCTTCCTCGGAAATATAATTCGTCAGGTACTGCATGGCTGCAGGTACTTCAGCCAGGGTCGGATCCGTCAGGTCGATCCCCTTTTCGAGGTCCTTCCAGTTATCCGGAAGGATCACCGTATCCTTTTTGGCGTAATATTGGTGCATCATGGAGAACTGATTCATGTCCATGATCTGACCGAATCGAAGGTTCAGTTTCTCAACTTTGGCGTATCCGGCATCGAAACCTTTAACAGCCTCATATTTAAGTAGAAGCGCATCATAGGCCGTTTGGAGCGAATCCCGGCTCACGCGGTAATCAGCCGGCTCCTTAACCACAACAGCCATAAAACCCTTGCTCCATGCCCGCATGATCTTGGTTTTCTCCGCGTTATAATCGGCAATGGGTTTCAGCTTCCCGCCAAAAACCATCGTGCTGTCCCAATTAGAATAGTCAACAGTCACGGAAAGGTCTTTACCCGGAATCAGGTATACCTGTAAATATTTCTTTCCTACATTCAGATAACCGCTCACGGGCTTGGCAGCAACCTTTTCATAGGTAAAGGTGCCATCAGCCGCCTTGGCGAGGGTATCCGTCTTCTGCCCTTCCATAAATTTCAACACAAGGGTATCTGCATTCGTAATCGTACCGGTTAGCCTGATCTGATCAGCCGGCTGTTGCTGGCAGCTTATAATCAGGGCCGCACTTGCAAGAATCAATAGGGTTTTTTTCATGTTACTGGTTACTGGTTACTGATACTGTTTAACGTACCCACCCCCTGGCCCCCTCCCTCGACCAGGGAGGGGGAATGAGCACCGGCGAAACTTCGGAGCGAAGCCCCTCCCTGGTCGAGGGAGGGGTTGGGGTGGGTACGTTCAAAAATTGGATTATTATAAGTTATTCTGTGCATCCAGGAGCTTTCTGGTTTCCGGGTTAGAAGGTCGTGCGCACCTTGCATTCACGATATTCCCTTCCGGATCAATCAGGGTGAAGGTCGGAATGTACATCACGAGATATTTTTTATTGGCTTTAATCGTCTGGGGATCATGAAGCTGGATCCAGTCGAAATTGTCCTCATTTACCATCTTCTCCCAGGCGGCCTTGTCCTTGTCAACCGACATGCTGATAAACACGATGTTCCGACCTTTATAATCGGCCACAAGTTGCTTGTAGGCGGGAATCTCGGCCCGGCACGGACCGCACCAGGTGGCCCAGAAATCGATAAAGACATATTTGCCTCTGAAATCACTCAGCGACACATTGTTACCATTGATATCCAACAGGGTGAAAGCCGGCGCGGGCTTGCCGGGGGCCAGGGCAGCCCACTTATCTGCCATTACTTTCAAAGTGGCCTTGTGTTTTTCATGGGTCGATTTATTCAGATACTCCGTCACCAGGTCCTCAATGCCTTTGGTTCCCTCACTGTCAATATACTGCTTCAGTTTGTCATAAACGATCACGGAATAAACCTCCGGACTTTTGAACTTTTCATTCACAAAGCTGACCATCGCCCTCTCCAGATCTGGATTGCCCCATGATTTCATCTGCGGGATATTCGCACGCTTCATCGCCTCAGTCTGAACATATCCCGATATAAATGCCTTGATATCATTGATCTCCACCAGGGCCGGATCATCCAGGTTCAGCTTGTCCATAAAGGCATACCAGTCGGCCGGAATCTCCTGGTGCGTGGTGTCGTAATACCCGGCCATCGTCGGATAATTATACAAATCATAATAGACGCTGTATTCCAGCACCTTCTTCTCCCGTTCCACATACGCCTGACTTAGTCCCGGATTATCGATCTTGAACTTATCCAGAAAATCCACCTCAATCCCGCTGATTGAATCTCGGACCCGCTTATAATCTGCAGGAGAGTTTGGTGCCCTGTACATCTCATTCAACTTCTGATAGATTGCCGAGCTGGCCATGGTCTTGCTGTGCAGGTACTCAACCGGCAGTCCCAGCTCCCCGCCGAACCCTACGGATGTATTAAAAGCCTTGCCGTCAAAGGTGATTTCAAGGTTCTTGCCGGGCTCCAGGTACAGGTACAGGAAAAGCTTGTCGCCCTGCAGAGTTCCGTCCATTGGACTCAACACCTCAAACTCCTTCGAAAAAGTGCCATCATCGTTCACCCTGATGGTATCCTTCGGCCCATCCAGTGTTACATACAATTCCTTAGTGGTGTAATTCAAGGCTTTCCCGGAAATCACCACGTTTTTTGCCGGCTCTTGGGTGCACGAAACAGCCAGGACAGAAAGTGAAAGTAAAATAAGCGCTTTATTCATAATTTGTTGATTAAGGTTCCGGTCCCCGCTTTCGCGGGGATGACAATTGCTCCTCTCATCCTATCATCATCACATCATCACATCATCACATCATCAAATCATCTAACGTCCGTCCGAAACGGCCCCGCCGGCAGCCCGCTGGGCCCGAACAGGTTCGTTACGTCTGTCGATCCCCAGCCGAAGCGAACTTCCTCGGGTCTGGCCACCTGTTCGCTGTAAACCACCACGGTGTTGCCTTCGATCACGGCTTTGGCCGGTTTAAACTGATGATCGGCCCCGGCAACGGTGAAATGCTTCAGCTCCTTGCCGTCGGTTTTCAGGCCGCCCTCCGTGTAGTCAAACCAAATACGGATCTTGTTACCTTCCCTTACAAACGATTTAAATATCGGTCCTGAAAATACAACATCTTTCTTTCCATAATCCTTTGCAAGTGCCCAAAATGCCAATCTTTTACCTACATCCTGCTTATTGGCCGGATGAATGTTCTTAAGATTTCCGATATCCATGGTCACCACCATGCCCGTATTCGGTAAGGTTCGCATCGTAAAGTCCTGGGCCTCACGGAGAAGTCCCGTGCTGTAAGCATCCTGGTAAGTGTAAGGTGCAATCTGCACAAAATAGAACGGAAACTCACCCCGGTTCCAGTCGTGCCGCCAGTTGACGATCATTTTTGGGAATATCTTCTTGTAAAGCTCGCCGTCATACCGGTTCGATTCCCCCTGATACCAGATCGCACCCTTGATCGAAAAAGGAACAATCGGGGCAATCATCCCATTGTAAAGAACAGTCGGGAGATTGGGCTCGCCGCAATCGACGCAGTCGGGCATCGGCTTCACAAGAGAAAAGGCCCCGCCCTTGCAGACCTGCCAGTTTCCGGCAAGCGGCTGGCCTTTTTTTGATTTTTTCGGACTGATTTTCAGCATCTCCGGTTTTCCGTTAATGCCGCCCAGCCCCGAAGTATTGGCCACCTGAACGGCCAGGATGTTATCGCCTTTCTGAACGATACCGGCCGGAATCTCATAAACCCGGTTGGTTGCCCAGTCGGATACATTCAGATGTGAGCCCACCAGCTTACCATTAACCCACGTGATATCCATTTCATCAATAGGCCCGAGTTCTAGAACCAACTCCTTCCCGACCCAGCTGTCCGGAACCTTGAAAACCAGGCGGTAATCCACCAGGCCGGTATGTGCTCCGATCCCCGTTTTGCTCCATTCACCCGGCACCGGCATCTCTTTCCACGAAGCATCGGCAGTCGCTTTCACTGCCCATTCCGGCGCTTTGTCTCCCGGTTGGAATCCGATGGAGGCGGCCCATTCAGCCTGCCGTTTGTTGAAATCTTCCAGCTTGGCAGCCTTGAATTTCTGCACGTCCAGTTTTCCGGGTTCCGTGGTGAATGCAGGGATGGTGGCCGCAAACTCCTCACTCATCCAGGCTTCTGCCACGGTACCGCCCCAGCTTGTGAACACAAGGCCTATCGGAATATTTAAATTTTTATACAGTTCCCTTCCAAAGAAATATCCGGTAGCACTGAAATCTTTAATTGTCTCCGGGGTACAGGCCAGCCATTTTCCCTTGCAATCATCCAGAGGCTTGTCGGCAAATACCCGTGGAACCGTAAACAGCCTGATATTCGGATAATTCGCCCCGGCAATCTCAGCCGCTGAATTGTCGATCGGTCCGCCCCATTCCGGCCAGCCCCGCAACGGCATCTCCATGTTGCTCTGTCCCGAGCAAACCCAAACCTCCCCAATGAGAATATCTTCAAGGACTGTTTTTTTCTTTCCTGATATTTCGATCGTGTACGGACCCCCTGCCGCAGGGGTTTTAACCCGTACCATCCACTTGCCGTCGGCCCCGGCCACCGTGCTCACAACCTGCGAATCCCACGAGGGCTTAACACTGACGGTTTCACCCGCCCTGGCCCAGCCCCAGATCGGAGCCACCGACTGCTGCTGAAGAACCATGTGGGAACCGATTACAGCTGGCAATTTGGTTTGGCCAAAGGCGTAGGAAAAGAAGAAAGAAGAAAGAAGAAAGACGAAAGAAAGACCAAGATTTTTTTTCATAATATGATATTTACTAATAACCTTCAACCTTTAACCGGCAACCGGCAACTTCTAACCGCCAACCGGCATCCTCACAAAAAACGTCGTCCCCTTCCCCACCTCCGAATCAAACCATATCTCCCCCTTCAGCATGGTTACCAACTCTTTGGTAATCGCGAGGCCAAGGCCCGTACCCTCAAATTCCAGCCGGTTATGGAGATCATCCTTGTGGAACCGGTTAAAAACCTTGCTTTTAAAATCGTCTGAAATGCCAATGCCACTGTCGATCACGAAAAAAGTGATGCTTTTTTTTCCCGTGGTATACCCGAAACGTACAAATCCTTGTCGGGTAAATTTAAGCGCATTGCTTACCAGGTTGTTCAGAATCTGGAAAAGCTTGGTTTTGTCGGAATGTATGATAAGAGGCCCTCTCTGATTGATATCGAGAGTAAACTCAACGGCCGAATCAATTTTCAGGTTTAAGTCATACAGTTCCTGCATCAGGGAGTTCAAATCAAAATCCTTAAGCGACAGGGTCAGCTGACCGGCCTCAATTTTTGCAATATCGATAACGGAATTAATAATATTTAACAACCTTTCACCACCTTTAGTTATGATTTTCAGGTAGTTCTGCTGCTGAGGCTCGGTCACCATCTCCTCAAGGAGCTCAGAAAAACCGAGAATGCTGTTCATCGGCGTCCGGATCTCATGGCTGATATTGGCCAGGAAGGCACTTTTCAGCTTATCACTCTCCTCAGCCTTCACTTTTGCAGCGATCAGTTCCGCTTCATTTTTTTTCCGTTCGGTTATATCAACCGCAATACCGATAAGGGCAACCGGTTGGTTCTCTTCGTCCATTACAACAGCAGTGGAAACATGGACAGGGAAATCGGTACCATCCTTCCGGCGATTTGAGATCTCTCCGCTCCACCCTCCGTCAATGGTCTCACTAAGAATGTTATCATAACCCGAAGATCCGCTCCCGGGAGACCTTATCAGGCTTATGTTTTGTCCGATCAGCTCTTCACGGGAATAGCCGTAGGTCTGGCAGAAAGCCTGATTCACAAAAAGTATTGTATTCTGCGAATCCGTCATGGAAACACACTCATTGATCGACTCGATTGCGTGGGCCAAAGTTCGGTACCTGGCCTCATTTTCCCGTATCTGGTTTACCGTTTCCAGGTCGCGCATTCTGGTGAGTCCGGTTTGTGCAAGGGATTCGGTAAATGTTTTGATAAAATCGAGGTAACGGTCCAGCTGCACCCTCGACCAGACTGGGACACTTTTAACCGCCTCAATATAAGCCTCTTCATCATATCCGTAACGGTGCGCCTGCTTCCGGAAAAAATCCAGGTCGGGCGGTTCAAGGAATAACTGACCGGTAAAAAAGCTTGCGATGTGGGTGCCTTCTATAATAATCGGAATGGCATTATCAACGAGGCCATGCGGACACTTGTAGGTTACCGACGGATTTGCCTCCGGCAGGTGGGTGAGAATATACTGGTCGCTTTTTATGCACTCCCGGTTGGATTCCGGATGGATGCGGTGAAATTTGGTGCACACATCCTGCCAGGCCGTTGCGGTAAGGATTTTCCCACTGTTATCGACCAATGCCGACGGAAACGGAACGATTGCATTCAGCTTATCCTGAAGGGCTTGCAGTTTAGGAACATCGATCAGTTGTTCCGCCGTATAATTCATGATGCCTTCACCGTTTTACCCAGACCTTCTGCACACTTTGCAGTCCGGCCTGGTCCCTTACTTTAAGGAAATAAATCCCGGAGGCAAGGTTGCCTGTCTGCCATGTGAATTGGTGCTCTCCGGCTTCAACAACTTCGGATATGACCGTCTGGCCCTGCATGTTCACCATAATGGCTGTGTTGGTGCCGGTGGTATGTTCCGACAGGGTTACTGTGATGAACTGATCGGCAGGGTTCGGGTAAACGCGGATCACCGGCTTTGTGGCCACCCGCGGACCGGTTCCTGCCGCTCCGATTGCCCAATAGATCACAACGGTTGCCTGAAAATTCTCATCCGTGCCGCTGAAAAAGGTATACCTGACGATACTGGTGCCGACATCCCCGTTAGGCCGGTAGTCGGCGATGAAAGAGTTCCGGTCTGTAGCCTTGGCGAGAATGGTTATGGCCTTTGGCGACAGCATTACCGCCGGAGTATAGCACTCACCCCAGCAAAAACTGTTCTCCCCGTTTGCGGGTCCCTGGATCTCCGTTTTGCGAACCTTCATCTCCACTGCCGTCTCACGGTTATTCGTAACCCAAATATTCGCCTCAAAATATTCCGTCGTCACCGGTCCGGTGATATGAATTGTATCATTGGTTACAATCCTATCCTTATAGGTCAGAACCAGATCCTGCGCACTCACCCCCATCAGGGACGAAACCAACAACACCATTGCAACTGTGAGATTCTTCATTTTTACAATTTACGATTTAGTAGCTAAGTTACTTAAAAGCGTTGTCATCCCCGCGAAAGCGGGGACCGCGGCCCTCTGCATGAAATTTGGCAGGGGTGTTTTAGGACTGCTACAAGTAGAGTCAGGCGGTCCCCGCTTTCGCGGGGATGACAAGTGCTCCGAGGCTAACCTGCAACCGGTAACCGGTAACCGGCAACCTGTACCACCTCCATCCCCTCTTCCCGATACACCACCACCACCACCTGGCAATTCCCGGCTTTCCAGCCTGTTTTCAGTGCCACCGAGAACTCCTTTGTAAAGGTAAAACCTTTTTCCAGATTCGCCGCCGAACCTATTGTCTCCCCCCACAGCCCGTTCATGGAAGTCCGGAAAACGTGGTTATGCACATAATCCGGAATATCCATCGGGTCAAAATCCTCATCCTTCTGCCAGTCCGTGATCGAGTTTTCCACCACCCATACCGCAACTTTCAGCGTACCCGCAACCGCCTCAAGGGCAGTAATATCCACATCAGCAGTCAGGCCGTGCAGTCCGGCCAGGTATTCCGTTTTTACCCCGATTTTTATCGGTGCTTTCTCCGACATCAGTGCCCCTACCGCCGAAGGCCAGGTCCCGTGCGGGATCAGCCCGTCGGTCCTGATATTCTGCACCGTTCCGATCGGAAACGACACAAACTCAAAATATTTTTCCAGCAATCCGCCCTCCGGCGTGCGGAAATCAGTGGTAAACTTATCCCCCGACTGCGTCTTCGCGAAATACCCCAGATGAAAAGCCACCGGAACAACCCGGTCGCCATACAGATCCTTCAGCTGGCCGAGGGTATGGTGCGCCTTCGGGCACGACTTGCACGTGTGCCCCGTAAAATCAATAACCAGCACCCGCTGCACCTCGTCCGTCGTCTGTCCTCCGTCATCCGTCTTCTCCATGAATGGTGCTTGAATGTAATCGCAACCAGCGAGCATCAGGGCTAACGCAAGGGTGATTCGTGACGCGTGACGCGTGACGCGTGATGCGATGTCATCCCGGCGAAGGCCGGGATCCCCTCCCTCGGAGCACTGGCCGGGAGATCCCGGCCTCCGCCGGGATGACAACCCCTTACGATACCCAATCCCCTCTTCCTTAAACCTCATACCCCAAACCTTACACCCCATACCCATTTTAAAAACTACTTGTTATCGTCATCGTCAATCCGTTCATCGCCGGCACATTCCGGCACACACCGCCAACACACAGAATTCCTTCGCGCTGCTTGCCGTAGCTGATCATAATGCGGTTGGCGTCGCGCGCATAGGCCATCGATCCGTACAAATAGTGTACCCGTTTGTCCGGATCCGGATTGCCGTAGTTCCACTGATCGATCACGGCAAAGAACCAGTGGGGCGAAATTGAATACTCCAGCATCGCCATCGCCCAGTTGCCCTTGTCCTGCCGGGTCCATAAACCCTGAAGCTCCATGCGGATTGCATGCTCCTCGGATGGTTTCCAGGTAATATCGGCTACCGCAACATGCGCTTTAACCGTCTCCCCCTTACCTTCAAGCAGCAACTGATTGTAAACCAGATACTGATAGGAAGTGATCAGTTTGAATTTCTGTGAAAGTTTTCGTGAAATCTCGATATTGAAATCTCGCAGGAGTTTATCCGGTCCGAGCTTGAAAAAAGATGAGGTGTACCCCATCGTTCCGTTGGTGCCCACCGGAGTCGTATCGTTTACCGGCAGCCGCTCGATCGTATTGACAGCCGAAAAATTGAGGCTGATCTGGGTGCCATATTTTCCCCCGATTTTTGATCCTCTTTTAACCTGATACATCACCTCGGCCTGCATCCCCATCTCGCCGTTCGGCTGGGATGAATAGGGGTAGAGGTTCATCAGGCTGTATATCTGATTTTTGGAGATCGGCGGCAGATAATTGATCATCAGCTTATTCAGGTTTTCCGCACGGTCGCTCCGGAAGCTCATGTTATCCACCCGCTTGGCGGTAAGGTTGATGCCGATGCCCGAACCAGAATAAGTGGCATTCAGCAGCAGCGCCTCGCCCGGCTTGTAAATGAAATTATTATCGGCCGAGGGATCGTTGATCTTACCGGCATATTCCACCATCAGCTGAAATCCGCCGCTGTTGAGCTGCAGCCGCGGCGCCCAGGCGCCCACATTCTCCGGCAGCTTATAAATGGGGTCCGAATCTTTCTGGTATTTGCTCACAAAGCTGCCTCCGAAGGTCAGACGTGTAGCCTTATCATTCAGCGACTTTATCAGTTCATTCAGGGTAACTTCACCGTCGATGGCCCTCACCAGTCCCTCGCCCAGTCCGAAAAAATGACGCTGCCTTCCGATCAGCCCGGTAATCCGCAATCCGGGCATGGGAGTCGACCGGACCCTCACCCCGTTGATCGAATTATCCACTCCAAGGGCTTTATCTTCCCAAGCCCTCAGCAGCAGCCCCGAGCCGAACTGCTCGTAAAAGCTGCCCACCGTAAATCCCAGGTCCTCCGCCTGGTAATCGGCAAATAAATAGGGAATCCCGATCCCGTCGTATTTCGAATCAAATCCTTGCAATGTATTCAGATAGCCTTCGTACCTCAGCCCCGCTGAGAACTTACCCCAGTCATACCGCAGATTCGCATAGGAATTCGACAGCAGCTTCTCATCCACCCGTGGCGCCCCGATCAGCGAATCCGTCTTGTACGACTGCACATCCACCTGGAAATTCCCCGAAAGCCTTCCCCCCGACTGGGCCCTGAGTCCCAGCGGCAGGATAAACAACAACATAGCCAGCACGGTAAGAAGCCCCGGCACGGTAATATTCGCCGGCATGGTAACAATCGCCGGCCTGAAGGCCGGGGTTACTGATCTCTCCGTGCCAGTGGCCCTGTTAAACCTTCCCATATATCCCCACCCTATCTCTAATCTAATCATCACATCATCAAATCAACAAATCATCTCATCACTTCAGCCCCTTCACCTTGGCGATCAGTTCGTTTTCATCCCCCTCCGCATACCCGGTATGCGAATAAACCAGCTTCCCGGTTCCGTCAAAAAGGAGCGTATGCGGCACGCTCACCACGTTCAGCGCGCGCTTGAGGTCGCCGTTCACATCCAGCACCACCGGAAAATCCCAGCCCCGGCCGCTCACGAACGGTGCAACCTTGGAGGTGCTGCGTGAATCATCGATACTCACGGCCACCAGCTGCACGCCGGTCTCCTTCTGCCAGTCGGGCAGCTTCTCAAACATCATGTCCAGCTCCTTCACGCAGGGCTTGCACCAGGTGGCCCAGAAACTCATGATCAATGGCTTTCCGGCAACCAGAAGCTTATCACTCTGTATGGATTTCCCTTTCAGATCCTGAACTTTAATCGAGGGAATTGTGTTCTGTGAAAACAGTAGCGCACTGAAAGACAACAAAATCGAAAGGAGAACAAGTTTTTTCATATTGGCCGTATGGATTAACAGCCAGCAAAGATAGAAAAAAGGGGGCATAGGGGCATAGGGAGATTCCGGCTTTCCGGAATGACAGGGCAGTCCGTACGGGCTGGCTTTTATGCCGGCCCTAACCCGGCAATACATAGAGACGGATAATCATCCGTCTCTACAATATCTCCATGCCAATTACCACATCCCCCACCTCCAGCCTGTGCACCACCTCCATGCCCTCCACGACAAATCCGAAGTTGGTGTATTTGGCATCGAGGTGCGGGGTGGGTGAATGGGTGATGTACCACTGGCTCCCTTCGGTGTCCTTGCCCGAAGAGGCCATGCCGAGGGTGCCCTCCATGAAGGGCGTTGGTGAAAATTCCGAACGGATGGTGAAATCGGGACCGCCCCAGCCGTCACCGCGCGGACATCCGTCCTGCATCACGAAATTGGGAACCACCCGGTGAATGGTAAGGTTCTTGTAAAAACCCTTTTCGATGAGTTCGGTAAAGGCCGCACACGTACCCGGACACCATGCCACGTTTAATTGAACGATGAATTCGCCCTTGCTGGTTTTAATGGAGATTTTCTGTTTCGGATCCAGCTTCCGCACCCGGTCCCAGTCGATC
>MEOR01000009.1:37313-52833 GCA_001769295.1 Bacteroidetes bacterium GWF2_49_14
TCTCTTTGGCCAGATCAATCCCGCTGGCAGTCAATCCCTTGGCCGCCGTTTCAAAATTCTCGTGTTTCAGCATGGAACTGACCGTCTCACGCGAATAGGTATAAACCACCGCATCTTTAGAGTTCTTTATCTTCTCTTCTACAAAAGCATACTGCGTGGGATCCGAAACAAGGGTTTTGAGATACCACGCCCTCTCCGTCGCGCTCTTCGCCCCCGCTACCCCCTCCTTGATCAACTTAATTACTCTGTTAACCAATCCACTTTTCCCCGTCACCAGATCCAGCGTCTTCCCCAGAAGCAGCGTTCGGCTTCTCCAGTTTTTTGTAGCATCAATACTGGCCAGCAGCAGCGGCAAATCGGGATAAACGGCATACTTCTCCACCGCCTCGGCTGCGGCCACCGAGAGGTTCGGATCGCTGCCCTCAACGAGTTTAAGCACACTCTTCACCGCCTTGTTCCAGGGAATGAGCTGCATGGAATTGAGTATGTTGACTTTAACCCGATAATCTTCGTCCGACTCGAGGATACTTTTGCACAACAGCCACGCCTCCTCATCCTTTGCCCGGATCACGGCCTTGATCAGGTTGGCCCGCACCAGTTCATTCCGCTCTTTCTGAAACACCTGCTCCACCTCGGCGGGCTTTGTCTGCAGCCAGTCCATGCCGGCATAGCGGCCCAGAAAATAGGAAGCATAGATCATCCCAACCTGGCTCGTACCGCCGGCCGCCAGCCTGAGCATCCGCTCATTGCCTGCCACGGTGGTGATGCTCCGCAACCCAAACCGGAAGATCCCCATCGCCTGACCTTCGGTCTCCTGCAGCGGCACATCGATGGCCGCCAGCCAGTTGAGATCATCCTCCGATCCGCATTTGCCTAGCGCCTCATACAGCATCCCCCGCACCAGCGGATCCTGGCCCACCAGCAGGGCTTTCCGGATAGCCGGCATCGCATCGGGCTTGCCAATCTGACCGATCGCCCAGGCCCCCATCATCCGCACCCGCTGCTGCTCCACCTTCATCGCCGCCAATAAACTGTCGGCCGAACCCGGCACCTGCATGCTCCCGAAACAAAACAACGCCTCCCCCCGGTACTCCGGATTCTCACTCTTCAAAAACGGAAACAACCCCGCCGCATCCCGCCTGTCCGCCAGATCATGAATCTGCCGTATCACCGAATCATTATACTTGTTCTGAACCTGGCCAAAAACGTTCCCCGCGGCAACCCAAACCACCGCGGCCATAAACCATTTCAACCCCTTAAACCAATTCAACCAATTCAACCATTTCAACCCCTTCAACCAATTCAACCCATTCAACCTACTCACCAATGCTTTCATACAGTGCCTCCAATATCGATTTCCTGATATACATATCCGTCAACTTACTGTTATCCCGCGTCGGGTAGACCCGGTTGCACAGGAAAACATAGAGCAGTCCGTTCGAGGGATCCGCCCAGACCATCGTTCCCGTATACCCCGTATGTCCGAAGCTGGCCGGCGAGGCCGAGGGGCAAGGGTAGCAGTTCTCAAAGGAGAGGGTATCATTCCCGATCATGGGCTTGTCGAACCCCAGCCCCCTGCGGATGCCCTCCGGTTCGTACTGATAACGGGTGAACTCATCCATCGCATCGCGCTCCAGCAGCTGCCGGCCGCCGTAATACCCTCGCCACAGGTACATCTGATAGACCTTGGCCAGATCCTCCGCGGTCCCGAACAGGCCCGCATTCCCGCTCACCCCTCCCAGCATCGCCGCCCCTTCATCGTGAACATACCCGTGGAGGGTCTCCATGCGGAAAAAGGTATCGCGTTCGGTGGGAATGATACGGTCGGGAGAAAAGCGTCCTAACGGATTGTATCCCAATGTAGTGGCGCCCAGTGGTTGGTAGATATTATCGGAAATATACTGCTCGTACCTCTTCCCGCTGAGTTTTTCGATCACCTTCGGCCAGAGGTGAAAACCCAGATCAGAATACACATATTTCTTCTCCTTCAGTACCGGCTCCTCGCGGATCTGTTTATAGATCTCCCTGTCGTAATTCCTGAACCTCCACAATCCCGCCGAGACGCGTACGGGAAACCGGTTGCTTGAATCGGCTTGCATCGTATTTTTTTTATAGGCGCCGGTGACCGTTTTCGTATCCGTCCAGAAGGGGATCCACGAAGCCAGCCCGGCGCGGTGAGCCAGCACCTCGCGCACCGTTATATCCTTTTTATCGGTCCCCCTGAAATCGGTCCAGTACCGGCTGAACGGCGCATCCAGGTCGATTTTTTTATCCTGATAGAGCCTGATGATCGCCGGCAGCGCCGCGGAAGTCTTGGTCACCGAGGCCATGTCGAACAGATCCCCGGGCGTTACCGGCTGCAGTGATTCATACACATGATGGCCGTAACACTGCTGGAAGATGACCTTCCCGTTGCGTGCGGCAAACACTTCGCAGCCCGGAAAAGCGCCGGCTGCGATGCCCGCGGCCGCTATCGAGTCAATTTTTTTTTTAAGAATCCCCGAATGCATTCCGGCGGCTTCGGGTATCGTATAGGAGAACCGGATGCCTCCTTCGGTGTCGGTGCCGTCGCCGGCCTGATACCAGGGCACAACCGTCACCGGCAGGCGCCCGTTGGCCCCGATGCCGCCGAAGATCAGCTGTGCTGCCAGATCCTGGGCCAGCGCGGTTTCCTGGTACGCAATGACCACCCCGGCCAGACTCACGGCCTCATCGATCAGGCTGACGGCATAGGGGTTGCCGAAAAATGCGGCGATAACCGGAACATTTTCCGAGATCATCCGTATAAAGTCGATTTCCTGCGGGGTAAGTCCGAAATTCTTCGCAGCCCGCTGGTCCATGTTATGCACCCCAAGAATAACCAGACTATAGGATTTCAGCTCCTGCAGGAGCATCAGGAACTGCTCCGGAGTGGCCGTTTCAGCGATCCGGAAAGGGGTTATATCGGCATAACTTCCCAGCCGGTGCTGGAAAAGCGTCTCCTCCGGCCGGCCCAGCACAACGGAAGCAATCCTGAGGGAATCGAGCCCCTTCACGGGGATGATGTTCCTCCGGTTCTGAACCACGGTCAGGGATGAGGCAACCAGCTCCCGGTTCAGCAAATCAGCCTCCGTATTGTTAAGCCTTTCTGTAAGTCCTTCTATCCCGATAGGCTTCCAAGCCTGCAGCCCGCTCCAGTTCTTAACGGCAAGAATCGCCTTGCACCGGTGCTCAATGTCCACCTCCGTCAGGGTCCCCTTCCGGAGAGCCTCCTCGATACTGCGGATCGCCAACCCAACATCCTCCACATAAATCAGCAAATCGGACCCGGCCTGCAGCGCCTTTACCTCGATCTCACCGGGCGGGGTTACCGAGGTGACACCTTTCATGTTGAGCGCATCGGTCACGATCAATCCTTTGAAATTCATTTCATTACGCAACAGGTCCGTAACCACCCTTTTCGACAGCGTGGTGGGAATCCTCGGCTCCGGCTCCAGGGCCGGCACCTCAAGATGCGCGATCATCATCGAGCCCAAACCATCTGCAATCAGCTGCCGGAAGGGGACCAGCTCAACTGAATCGAGCCTCGACCGCGACTGGAGGATCTGCGGCAGGGCGAAATGCGAATCCACCCCGGTATCTCCGTGACCGGGGAAATGCTTTCCGGTAGCCAGCACATGCATGTCCTGCATCCCGTTCATGTAGGCGCGGGAGCGCACCGAAACCTCCAGCGGGTCCTCCCCGAAGGAACGGTAGTTGATCACCGGGTTGGCAGGATTGTTATTGACATCCGCCACCGGCGCGAAATTCATCTGGATACCCGTCTCCTTCAGCTGCCGGGCAATCTCACTCCCCATCCGGTAGATCAGGTCGGGGTTCTGCACCGCCCCAAGTGCCATCTGGTAAGGGAAACGCGTGGTGCTGTCGAGCCGCATGCCCAGGCCCCATTCGGCATCCATGGCCATCAGGAGCGGAACTTTCGTGATCTCCTGATATCGGTTCACCAATACCGACTGCCGGACCGGGCCGCCCTGAAAAAAGGCGATCCCTCCGATGCCATAGTCACGGATCAGGCTCTCGATCTGAACCTGGTGCTCCGGACCCTTGTTCGAAAACCCCGCCACCATGATCAGCTGCCCGATCCTCTCCTTAGGCGTCAGCGTGCTGTACACCGAATCCACCCAGCTCCAGTCGGCGTTGAAGTAAGGAGGAACCGCCGGCTCCTGTGCCGCGAGTTTGATGAAGGATTGAAGGATGAAAATCAACGTTGAGATTCGAACGCAGAGTGTCGAATGCTGAAAGCCAGATCCAATTCGTCGTAGAGACGCATGATCATGCGTCTCTAAATTATCATGCGTCTCTCCCTGAATCTGATTTTCAACATTCAACACTCTGCGTTCGAATCTCAACATTCTTCGTTCAATTTCCGACTGATATCTCATACTTCATGTATTTTATTCTTTCGCCTTTATCTCCTCCACCTCTCCCACATTCCATTTGTGCGCGATCTTCGCGGCCAGCTGGGTGCGGACAGTCCAGATCATCGGTTTCGGGTCATCCCTGAGAATACGGTCGATCAGGGGCGACCAGCCTTTTCCGGCCAGTTCGAGCGGACCGAGTTCGTCGATGACGATCAGATCGGCCTTGCGAACATTTTCCGGACTCATCCATTCATATCCCTTGGCCAGCCCGTCAGGATTCACCCGGAAGCGGCCAACCCGCTCCCAGTGGTCCGGCCCCTCCATATGGCAAAAACCAATCCGCTCGCCGGTATTGATATTAATGATTCCGTATCCCGTCCGTTCGCCGCTCGCATCATGAATCCCTTCGGCAATAAACCCGCAGAGCGCCCTGCCCTCCCTTTTCAGCTCCTCCATTTTGTTACGAAGCAGCCCGGTTTTCCCTTCCCCGCGGTCGCCTGTGATCAGGATGATCCTGGGCAGCGAGAGGCCCATCGTCCGGATCCTTTCGTACAGCTGGTCGGCCCTCAGGAGCTGCTTTTCGAGCAATCCCGAAATTCCCTTTAGCCGTCTGTTCTTTTCGGAAACGGAACTGATAATCTCCGGCAGCACGGCAAAAGCCATCGAGAGCGACCGGTATAACGGTGCAAAGCCTCGGCTGTACAGGATCGCCTTGATAACGGGATTCTTCATCTCGCTGCTGATGGCGGAAAAGGCGGTCAGCATCAGCACGGCACGCAGGTTCATCAGGAGGCCGGCCTTCAGGCCGTCGGCGTTGAGCCAGTGGCCCGATTGCAAACCCGTCAGAAAAACAGAGGCCAGGAAGGTGATCAGGATCACCTGAATCCAGAACTTGGCCCGGAACAGCTGGCGCAAACTTCTCCTGTACCTAAAAAAACAGAAAACCAGGTAGGGAACCGGTATCACCGGCGCCCACCAGGTATCTACACGCATCAGGGCAATCAGGATTCCCGTGAGAAGCACCAGATGCATCAGTAGCAGCCAGGCGGAGTACCGGCCCGCATCGGAAAATTCAAATAAGGTGTTATTGGGTTGGTTTATAGCCTGATATTGAGTCCCGGCGCCGCGGTCCTTCAGGGTCCTCCTCCCGAGCATCAGCCCCAGGACTGCCGCAGTGGCACCTGAAACGAGATAGACCACCGACAGGATGATCAGGATATCGGCTCCTTCAATCCCCGTGAGCCCTACCTGTTTGGTGGCATAACCCACCAATCTGTCGAGCAGCCTGGCCAGGTCCCAGCCATACAGGATCAGCAGGTTCACAGCCTTGTGAATCAGCGCGCTGAAAACCGCCAGCATCCCGCCGAGAATCATGCCGGCCGCGTTCAGTCCCAGCACCCCGATGGCCAGCTCAAGAAGCAATCCTTCAAGAAAAATACCCGTCATGGGACCCAGGATCACCGCGCTCGGAGAGATGGATTTCATCAGGGCGCAGACCAGGGCTGCCCTCCAGATGATGCCGCGCATCGGCCAGAGCTGAAGGAAAGAGACCATCAGGATGACAGCGAAAAAGGAGAGGATAGTCCCGGCAAACGGCAACCGCACATTGTGCAGGAAGCTTCCGATGATTATCTCAAAGGAAGCCCAGATGCTGCCGATCGTTGCGGCCCGAAGCCATTTGTCCTTCATCACATGCCGGGTTAACCGGTCAAAGTTAGATTATGCGTTGATTAATTAGTACGCGGGGGGTATAAGTTATTCTTTCAGGAATCAATCTGACGGGAATTGGTTAATTTTGTCTTTCAACTGGCAGTACTTCTGTATGATAAAAAACTTTGTTGGATTTATTCTGATATATATTCTCGTCGGTTCAGTTCATGCGCAAAATACCGGTTCACCCTGCGCATGCTGCACGGATGAGTACAAGCAACTCGATTTCTGGATCGGAGACTGGGTGGTATACTCCGGCGGCCAGATGGTCGGGTTCAATAAAATCACCAAAATCGAGGCCGACTGTGTTCTGCGCGAAAACTGGAAATCCCAGGTCAGCTCCCACTCCGGCACCAGCTACAACTTCTACGACAAAAACCTCCGCAAATGGCGGCACATCTGGATCGGCAGCGACGGCATTTCGCTGGATGTCAGGGGTGACTTTAAGGACAAAAAAATGGTCATGATCAGCGACGAAATCGTTGACGAAAAACTCAACCGTGTCATCAACAAGATCACCTGGTACAACAACCCCGACGGCACCGTGCGGCAGATCTGGGAACAATCCAAAGACGGCGGACTCGCATACAGCACGCAGTGGGATGGTCTATACCGGCGCAGGAAATAACCACGAAGAACATAATTGACTCGGCTAACGCCTCGCTAATTGGTTCGCTAACGCTCACTAATTGGCGCTTCGCGCTAATTGGGCCAGAACCTAATTAGCGAGCGCAGGGAGCCAATTAGCGAGGCGTCAGCCGAGCCAATTTCTAATTACCTGCTGCGCCTCTGAAAGCCCCCCCACCACCCTCTCTACGCCCGGGAAATTATCTACTCCTGCTTCGGGCACGGCTATGACCCGGCACCCGGCGCGTACGCCAGCCTCAGCGCCCGCAGGGGAATCCTCCAAAACCACGCACTCCTCAGGCTTGAGACCGAGCGCAGCTAGAGTAATCAGGTAGATCTCCGGATCCGGCTTACCATGAAGCACGTTGTCCGATGTTTGTATATGATCAAAATACCTTCCGATATTCAGCCGCTTAACCACCTCATCCGTCAGCTGCCGGGGCGATCCGGTAGCTATCGCCAGCTTTACACGGCCATGGAGCGCCCGGATCATATCATGGGCACCCGGCATCATCTCCACGTGGTTCCTGAACTCATCCAGCATCATGCCGTTCCTCAGATCCATCAGTTCCACGGCCGTGTGGCTCGTAATCCCCAGCTCTTCTCGGAAAACACGGTTCGCCTCCAGCGGCGATCGCCCGATCTGTTTCTCCCGGACCTCCTCCGTCAATTCCTTCCCCAGCCTCTCCGCCAGCGCATACGAAACCTTGCGGTACAGCTTCTCCGAATCAATTAGCAGCCCGTCAAGGTCAAAAATCACTCCTTTGATATCCATAGTTTTCTGTTACAAGTTGCCAGTTACCGGTTGCCGGTTGCCGGTTGCCGGTTAGGCTGGCGCTTAGGCTAGCCCGTACCCTGTATCTGTCATCCCGGCGAAGGCCGGGATCTCCTGCCAGATGCTCTGAGGCTGGGGATTCCGGCTTCCGCCGGAATGACAGTTCTGGCCTAACTGGTAACCGGTAACCGGCAACCTCTTCCCTATTCCACCATCCGCAAATCGTCCATCGTAAATATCCGCACCCACCTTTCTGAAAGCACATCCGGATCCGCCCTCAGGGAAAGGTATTTGGCCAAAAACCCATACGCCGCCTGCCGCTTGGTAAATCCGTAATCATGCCCTTCGGTTCCGAAATGTGCATTCTCAACCCGATCTTTCCGCCCGTAAAGCTGATATATTTTCTGTATAAAAGGAAACTCCACATTTGGGGTGTTTTTTGTCCAGTCGACCCCGTCGGAGATCAGCAGCATCGGCCTCGGAGCGGCAAGTGCGGCTATTTCAACGTTATTGGTCTGGAAGGAACCGTTTTTATGGACCGGCATGCCGCTCTCGCAAACACATCCGCCGAAAAAATGGGCCGATACCTGCACCACCGGCACCGATACCGCCACACGCTTGTCAATGGCCGCCAGGATAAAGGACTGCGTTCCGCCCCCGGAGGCGCCGGTAACCGCAATCCGTTCCGTATCGACATCCTTTCGGCTGGTCAGGTAATCAACAATCCTGACACTGTTGCGGGTCTGGATCTGAAAGGCCATCGGATCCTCGTGACCTGCAGCCTGGTGGTTGTCACCGTACCCCACCATATCATAGGCAAAAACCACCGCACCCATGCGGCACAGCACCGCGCATCGCTTCTGCATGTCGGGCCGGTAGCGGCCGTAATCGGCCGGATCCGACCAGTGACCATGAGGACAAAGGATCCCGGCAAACGGTCCCTTCTGCCCCAGCGGCTCATACAGGTTTCCGGTGATCCAGGATCCGGGCTCGCTCTCAATGGCCATATTGGTGACCCGGTATCCCTCAAGCTCATGAACCTTTCCGGTTCTTATTGCCGGATCCTGACGATGTTTGAACAGATCCGTCAACCCGGATCCGGCCAGTATCTGCTGCCGGATTATTTGAGCCCGGACCTCCCATTGGGATTTATCCCTAACCTGCTGTAAAACATTGTCGAGATGCGCTTTACCCTGTGCCTCAGTCCAGTAATTGCCCACACAAAGCTGCTGGCTGAACCCTGATATTGAAAGAACCAGGGCGAAAATACAATTGATTATCAGTTGTTTCATAGTAAAGTGTTTGGTTGATGAAAATAGCTTTTTATCAGGGTCAAACATGAACGTAACCCATAAATTGTATATTTAACAAAAATGAATATCACTATGATACGGTTTTTATCAAGCCTGATTCTCCTGGCATTTGCGGTACAGCCGCTGAGTGCCCAAAAACTGACCATCCTGCATACCAACGACATGCATTCACGTTTCATGGGTTATAGTCCGGAAGCCGACTATACCCCGCTGACCCTTCATGATGATCAGACCGTTGGAGGATTTGCCCGGATTGCCACGATCATATCGGAGTATAAAAACCGGGTTCCCGGATCGCTCCTGGTTCTGGATGCCGGTGACTTCAGCATGGGAACGATTTTTCACACCGTTGAGGCAGAGACTGGCTTTCAGCTCCGGCTGATGAAAAAAATGGGCTATGACATGGTGGCCATCGGAAATCATGAATTTGATCTCGGGATTGATATGCTCGCTAAAATGCTGGCAAAATCCGCTGAGCAGGAGATCCCCGGAATGCTGCTGTCAAACATCAGTTTCATCCCTGATTCCACCGGCGATGATGCCCTGGAAAACCTGTATAAAACAGGGGTGCTCAAAACCTGGCGGACACTCGACCGTAACGGCCTGAAAATCGGATTCTTCAGCCTGATAGGATTAGAAGCAGCCCATGTTGCTCCCTATGTCAGACCTGCCGTTATTACCGATCGCATCGCGAAAGCCAGGGAGATGGTAACCTTCTTAAAGGAGAGTGAAAAGGCCGATATCGTGATCTGCCTGTCGCACTGCGGATTAGTGTTTAACACAAAGAAAGGCTGGATCGGCGAAGATGTTGACCTGGCAAAGGAAGTTCCCGGGCTCGACGTGATCATTTCCGGACACTCTCATACCAGCCTTACTAAACCACTGATCGTAAATAACATACCCATTGTTCAGGCCGGCAGTGAGGGGCGCTATGTCGGCAAGCTGGAGATTGAAAAAACGCCACAGGGGGTGGTTGTGCTTTCCGGCGACCTGATACCTGTAAACGATGAAATCCAGGGTGACCCCGTGGTCCAGCGCATGATTCTCAACCAGCAGCGGCTGATCAGTGAAAAATTGTTTGAACCCTACGGTTTCCGGGCTGAGAAACCCTTAGTGGAGACTGCCTTCGATCTGAACTTCAATGAGCAGACCTGCCTGGAAAACTCAAATCTGGGCCCGTTCCTGGCTGATGCTATCTGGGAGTATCTCAGGGAGGTGTACCCCACCGATGTGGTACTGTTAACCGCAGGCCTGACCCGCGATGAAATTACCAGGGGCCAGACCGGCCAGCAGTTGCCGGCCGACCTGTTTCGCATTTTGCCGCTCGGGCTCGGAACCTTTGATAAGGCTCCCGGCCATTCCATGGCACAAATTTTCGTTACAGGTGCCGAGCTGAAAACCATCCTCGATGTGATGCTCTTTTCGGGGGCATCCTCCTCCGGAACCTATGTTTATTGGTCGGGCATCAGGTTTAAATACAACACCCTGCGAATGCCGCTCGACCGTGTGTACGACATTGAACTGGGAAACGACAGGGATGGATACGAGGCGATCCGGATATCAAAGGACCTCAATGATTGCTACAGCATCGCAAGCAATATTTATGTCCTGGAATTTTTTGGCCTGATAAAGGAGGTAACCAAAGGGATCCTGACAGTCGTGCCAAAAGACGGCGAATGCAAGCCGATTGCCGGCTTTAAGCAGTCTATCATGGACATGGACCCCAATCAGCCTGGCATTCAGGAAATCAAGGAGTGGGTGGCGGTAATGAAATATGCCAGCAGCCTGCCCGACACCAACGGCAACGGCATCCCTGACATTCCCGAAAAATACAGGCAGGTCAAATTATCCGCCGAAAAGTCCGCTTCAATCAACCCGGTTAAACTGTTCCGCGCCACCAACGGCATCACCGTGGTTCCGGCCGTTCTGGAAGTCGGCATCGCCGCCGCAATCCTGCTGCTGATTCTTTAACTGTCCACAGATGACACAGATTACACAGATATGTCGCTCTGGCCATCTGTGTATTCTGTGTAATCTGTGGATAAATCTTCGGACAGATGCCCGGTTCCTAAACGTAGTTTGAGTATATAAACATCCTGTTCATCGTAAGATCCGGGAATAAACTGAACAATCTCCAGCTCTTTCACCCATCCGCGCACCCAGGCTTCGGGATGGAAGGCGGCGAAGGTCCGGTGCCCTTCGCGAACCCGGCCGCGGATAACCAGCTGTCCGGAATCAAACACCGCTGCTTCCGGATCCGTTAATTTCTCCCGGAAACCGGCTCCGTGCATCGTCAGCAGCAGGAGACCGCCCGGTTTCAGCACCCGCGTAAGTTCGCGGAGCCAGGCGTGATGCGCCTCCTCGGAGAGGTGCGTAAAAATGGATATGCCGTACACCAGGTCGAACATCTCCTTTTCATACACCAGTCCGGGCATCAGGTCGTTGGAGTGGAAATAGATGTCATTGAAGGTGTTGGAGCACCAGGCAATAGTATCGGGATTATAATCGGTCCCGTAATAGGTGGCCTCCGGGATCAGGTTCTTCAGATGCCGTACGATACGGGCGGGCCCGCAACCCCAGTCGAGGACACTGGCCCCGTTAAGGTCAATGTGCGGCACAACGAGCTGCGCGAGCCACTCGGCCGTCAGCTGGCCATGTATATAATAGCGCTCATAATCCAGCTTGAAGGATTCATACATCATGTAATCCGGCGGCAGCACCACATCAGGATAACGCTTCCGGAAATCCTGGTTGATCGCCCGGTTTTTCCGGCGAAGAAAAAGGAACCTGAAATAATCAACGGGCTGCATCAGTCCGAACTGCCGGAGCAGGCGGGCGGTTTTTTGTTTTGAAGTCATCGGGCTCGGGTTAGTTTTTTCAGCATTTTCCGACCGTGCGACTGAAGGGCGGCCGATTCCCAGAACGGGATGCTCTCTTCAAGCGTCAGGATCAGCTCATTCCTGAATTCGGGGTATAGCGTTGAAAGGTTTTCAAGTATCGACAGGCTGTAAGCCTTCACCGCGATCGGCTGCGCATCATCGGACAGCCACCGGAACAGGGTGTCGATCAGCCGGCCCATTCCCACTTCATCATCCACCCAGGGATGGCGGACCAGGATATGCAAAAAGATCCGTTTCACGGAGTTATCCTTCAGCTTCGGCAGTTCGCGGACAATTTTCTTCAGCCAGGGCCTCACAAATCCGGGATTCCGCTCGCAGCAGAGGTCAAACACCCGCGCAGCCCTCATGCTGACCTGCTTTTTCTGGAGCAGGGAAAGGTCAAAAACCTGCTTCAGCAACTTCGGATCATCACCAACCGTCATGGCCGCGTAATCCGCCAGCGACCGGCTGCTGTCAGATAGGATCGATTCAAAGTCCAGGGCTGGCATGAGGCAAAGATAGCAAATACCAGTTTCCAGTTGCCAGTTGCCAGTTGCCGGTTATTTGCTCTGAAGTTGTTTTTGTTCGTAAGGACGCGGTCCCCGCTTTCGCGGGGATGACAAGTGCCACAGCGCTGCCTGAAGAGCGTTGTCATCCCCGCGAAAGCGGGGACCGCGTCCCTGATCACAAATGTAACTTCTGGCCCAAACCGGCAACCGGCAACCGGCAACTGGCAACAATAATTTTCCTCCTGAATTTGCAGGAAATAAATTTTTCTTTACTTTTGCAGTCCCAAGTTTTTGTTGGGAAGATTTATGGCCCGTTCGTCTAGGGGTTAGGACGCCAGATTTTCATTCTGGTAGCAGGGGTTCGATTCCCCTACGGGCTACGAAAAATTTAGAAGTTAAAAAATGGCACATCACAAATCGGCATTAAAACGTATCCGTCAGACGGAAGACAGGACTGAGCATAACAAGTATTTTGCCAAGACCACCCGGAATGCGATCAAGAAATTGAGAACCACAACCGAAAAAACCGCTGCCGCCGAAATGCTGCCGCAGGTATCCTCCATGTTGGACAAGCTGGCTAAGATCAATGTTATCCACGATAACAAAGCCTCCAACCTGAAGTCGAGCCTCACCAAGCATGTAAACAGTCTGTAGGTCAGCCACCTGCATCAAAATATCCCGCCCTGCCCAAAAAGCAGGGTTTTTTTTTCCATTCCCATCCAGGAAGTGCATCTATACTTTCATGGAATATCCCAACTTTAAGATTCGCGATCTGGCGGTCGAGGACCGCCCGCGCGAGAAATGTCTGCGCCAGGGGCTCGGCGGGCTCAGCAATACGGAGCTGCTGGCAATCCTGATCGGTACGGGCACACGCAATCGTTCGGCGCTCGACCTGGCACGGACCCTCCTGCAGCAGGCCGGCAATGACCTGCACCAGCTGGCAAAAATGTCGCTCGCCGAAATGGAAAAGATCCCCGGCATCGGACAGGCTAAATCGATCCGCATCCAGGCCGGCTTTGAGCTCGCCCGCCGCCGGAAAGCCACACCACCCTCCGTTCGTCCCCGGATCCGCTGCAGTCAGGACGCCTTCAAGCTGCTCGAGGGATCGCTCACCGACCTGCAGCACGAGGAGTTCTGGATCCTCCTGCTGAACCGCTCAAACCAGGTGATCGAACCGGTAAGGATCAGTCAGGGAGGCATCTCCGGAACGGTCACCGATGTCAGGCTGATCCTGAATGCAGCCGTCGAAAAACTGGCCTCCGCCCTGATCCTCGCCCATAATCACCCCTCCGGAAACCTCAGCCCCTCGGATGCCGACATCAAAATCACAAAGAAAATCAAGGAGGCAGCACAACTCCTCGATCTCTCGGTACTCGACCACCTCATCCTCTCCGATCAGGGGTACATGAGCATGGCCGATGACAACCTGATGCCCTGAGCCGTTCGATCCATCGGAATAAATTCGTATATTGACAGGTAAATTCCGAAGCGTTATGATCCTGATTTATAGCCCCGAAGAAAACCCACGGGTCACCTGGACTTTCGAAATCCTGTTTAAAAGCCTGCTCGGAGTGGACTACAGAATAACCACTTTCCCAGAGGAACTTGAGCATGAAGAGGGTCCGAAACTTTGCTATTCTTTCAAACCCATGGGGGATTTTCCCTGGATCCGGGCTTCCGGCCTCCTCTTCGAACGCGATATCCACGACCTCTCAGCAAGCCTGATCCCAAGGAAATGGGAAGGACTGCCGACGATTTTTGCGAATGATGAGGATGAATTTGCCGGGAGGACACAAAGGTCCTCCCGTACCGTGGATTTTGATATATTTTCGGCGGTGTTTTATTTTGTTTCAAGGTATGAGGAGTACCTGCCCTACGAACCCGACGCGCACAACCGGTTCCACTCTTCTGAGAGCCTGGCTTTTCACCTCAACCTGATCGAGGAACCTATCGTCAATCAGTGGGCAAACGCCTTTGGAACGGTGCTGACTAAACTTTTCGGAGAAAATATCAGGATAAAAAAGCCTGATTATCAATATATTTCGACGATCGATATTGACAATGCCTGGGCCTATGCGCACAAGGGAATCCGGAGGTTCCTCGGCGGATTCTGGCGCGACCGGCGCAATATGGAGGCGAGAAATTTCAGGGTTCAGGTGCTCCGGGAAAATCAGCCCGACCCCTTTGATACCTACGCGCTCCTGGAGCATTTCAACCAGGAGGCCGGAATCAAACCCATCTGGTTCTTTCTGCTCGGCGACCCCGGACCGTTTGACAAAAACATATCGCCCGGAAACCGGCATTTTCAGAATTTAATCCGAAGAATAGCGTCTGAATATCCTTCAGGAATTCATCCTTCCTACGGATCCACTTCCTCTGCCAGCATGATCCAGAAGGAGATCCAGCGGCTGGCCCGAATCACCGGACAGCCGGTCACCCGCAGCCGCCAGCATTACCTGAGAATACACCTGCCCGACACATACCGCACCCTTTCACACATGGGGATTGCCGGGGATTATTCCATGGGCTTTGCCGACCGGCCGGGATTCCGCGCTGGAATCTCTGTGCCGTTCCGGTTTTTTGATCTGGAAGAGAATAAATCCACCGACCTGACGGTTTATCCGTTCCAGGTGATGGATACCGGACTCAGGCAGTATCTGGGATTGAATCCCGATGAAGCACTGGAAAAAATCCTCTCTCTGGCTGATAAAGTCAGGAAGACGGGCGGAACCTTTATCACCCTGTGGCACAATGAGTCGCTGAGCGAATGGAAGGAATGGACCGGCTGGTCGGAGGTCTACCGGCAAATGGTTAAGGAGCTCTCATCTGAATAAAACCCGATATGGAAATCCGCTTCCTGCAGCATGCTGAGATCGAAAAGGAGCAATGGAATCATACCGTCAACGCCAGTCGCGGCAGCAATCTTTATGCCCTCTCCTGGTATCTCGATGCGGTGAGTCCGGGCTGGCAGGCCCTGGTTACCACTGATTATGCCTGCGTGATGCCCCTCACTGCCCGCAGGCGGTTTGGCGTTCCGTATCTGTGCCAGCCCCTGCTCAGCCAGCAATCCGGCATCCTGTCGGTTCAGCCCGCCGCCGGTGAACAGGTCGCTGCTTTTCTGGAGGCCATCCCGCCCTCTTTCAGACTCATCGAGATCACACTGGGGGAGCATAATCCCGTGGCCGATAATCCGGCTTTCAACCAGCATGCTACCTACAGGCTTGATCTGTCGCACTCCTATGAGGAACTCTCAGGCGCTTACTCCGAGAATACCCGCCGGAACCTGAAAAAGGCGGCCGCCGAAAGC
>MEOR01000010.1:0-155 GCA_001769295.1 Bacteroidetes bacterium GWF2_49_14
TCATCTGTTTAATCATTTCAGTTCCCTCCGCCGTGATATTCACCCCGCGAATCGGCGAAATTAAGCATCCGGGTGTGCTTACCCATGGATAATGAGTCAACCTCACCGGGTTTAAGCGCTTTGCCAAAAAGTGTCAGTTTATATCGGCTTGCAAA
>MEOR01000010.1:292-7800 GCA_001769295.1 Bacteroidetes bacterium GWF2_49_14
TCCTTGGCAATAAAGCGGTACAGGAAATCATCGCCGAGAAAACTCTGGCCTTCAAGTTCATCACTCAGGTTACTCAGTTCGTCATACTTATGGAAATACTCAATGTATTTATTGACGGTATCGTGTGCCGACATCTCGGTATACAGGAACCGGGTGAGCTGTGGATGGCGATTCGGGGTCAGATCCATAAAGTAATCGATTCGCTCGGGGAGATACCAGTTATACTTGGTTTTTCTCTGCTCCCTGGTATAGGCATGAAGGAAGTTCCACGAACCCAGCGGCTGTATCCTTGACGTGATGGTCTTGCCGTCGCGGGTAAATACGATGCTGAGCTCATAATCGAATTCGGCATAGACCGGTTCGGTTGTTTTAAAAAGGTAATGCCCGATTGATGCGAAAGCGCCGGAATCCTTGCTGATTTCATCGGTAGGATAAAACCGGATCGGATCTTCCATCATACTTCCGTCAAGGGTGTCGAAGCGCGTCAGATACACCTCGATCTCATCCTTGGGATAGTAAAGTGAGTCGCTGTTGGAAGAGAAATTATAGGCATTCTCCTGGCAGATGTAGCTACGCTGAACCCTGACATACTGAGCGCTGTCCTTGGGGTTCAGGATACACAGGACATAGGGCGTGGAGTCGGTGGGTGCCGTTGGATCGAAGGACTCATCGCAGGAGGCCAGACTCATGGCTGTTACCAGGGTCAGCAGGGAAAGACGGGTAAAAGACATAGGAACTGTTTTTCAGCAGGGTTTCGGCCAAAGATAAAACAAATATCATTTTATTTTTTTTTGTAACTTTTCGTTCCGGATCTTCGTCCTACCGATGCCTTTTAACCCGAAATGACTGTTAACGATTACAATTCTTGTGTAAACCAGCATGCCGACGCCGTGTACCGGTTCATTCTTAAGAACATCCGGGACAAGGAGAAAGCACGCGATCTGGTCCAGGACTCGTTCGAGAAACTCTGGATGAACGTGGATCAGGTTGCGGCCGGAAAGGCCAAGTCGTACCTTTTTACGACCGCCTATCATAAGATGATCGATCAGACAAGGCAGGATAAAAGAATGGCAGCATGGGACGATGCACATACAATGAGCTGGTCGCACTCGGAACACTATTCCGATGCGATGGAGAAGCTGAACCAGGGGGTTACCCGGCTTCCGTCCGATCAGCGTTCCGTTCTGATGCTGAGGGATTACGAGGGTTATTCTTACAAGGAAATTGCGGAGATAACAGGCCTGACGGAGGCACAGGTGAAGGTTTATATTTATCGTGCCAGGGTTTTTCTCAAGGAATACATCGGATCGATTGAAGTTTTAGTGTAACATGGAAGCTATAACAGAAAATAATTACGAAATCTGGTTCTTGGACTACCTCGACGGACGGTTGGACGACGGGCAGCTGAGCCAGCTTCTTGATTTTCTGGAAGCCAATCCACGGTTGAAGGAGGAATTGCGGGGGGTAACCGGAGTCCGGCTGACGATTGAGGAGGAAAAGTTCCCCGCCATCGGGAGTTTGATAAAAAGCAATTCCGATATTCCGGGAATTTCTGCGGATGATCAGCTCTGCATTGCCAGGCTGGAAAATGACCTGACAGCCGCCGAGGCTGCCGCTTTTGAGGAGAGGCTTCAAAATGAACCTGCCTTGGGCAAGACGTTTGCTTCCTTCCGATTCACAAAACTCATGCCTGATACCGTTCTGTTCCCTTACAAGGCAGACCTGCGGCACAAAACCAGGTACCTGGCCCCTTGGGTATTTGCGGCTGTCTCAACCGCTGCCATCGTGGTGCTTGCCCTGATCCTCTGGCCACGCGGCGATCAAAACGGCACTGACCTGGCGGAGCAAAAAGGTAAAACCCCATTAATTGATGATCACCGGGATCTGGCCCCAACCGGTCCGGTATCCGCTAACACTAACACTGAGAAACTGATTGCCTCGGTATCATGGAAAAAGAATCCGCCTGCCAATACTTTTAATCCGGTGGCAGTTGTTCCGGTCAGGGATACGATCCCGATCAACAGCCTGGGTCACAAGTACCCCGATATCAGGATCAGCATGCCGGATCCGGTCCGCACCCCGGTAGTTTTCGCTTCAGTTTTTGCAAATCCGGCGCTCCTGTCTACTCCGGATGAGAAATATTTAACTCTTCCCCAATATGCCCTGCAGCTGTTTCGTGAGAAAGTCCTCGGCGAGGATCCCGTCCTGGTCAGGAGAACCCGCTTCTCGATGTGGGAAGTGGCCGGTGCCGGAGTCGATAAGATCAATGTACTTGCCGGAACCGAAATGAAACTGAACCGGGAATATGACGCCAGCGGGCAGATACTGGCCGTCTCCTTCAATTCCAGGCTTCTCGATGTGGAAACCCCGATCCGTACACCGGAAAACAATGAATAAGAAAGTGCTGTAACTTTTTTCAGGGGCTCTCCGTCATAGTTTCAAATACTAATAAATCAAAATCATGAAAAGAGTTGTTATTCTGGCCCTCGCGGGCATGATAGGAATCGGGTTAACCGGTTATTCACAGGAGGATCCCGATACCTCAAAAATCCGTATCGGAAATAAAAAATATACGGTAATTGTAGATTCAGACAAGGATATTCAGATTATCACCGATGAGGATGGTGATATGATCGTCAAGGAACGTGAATCGCGTTATCATAAAAAACCTACCCGTAAAATGGATGGTACCTGGGGCGGTTTCGAATTCGGGCTTGCCACACTGACCAATGCCGACTACAAACTCCAGCTGCCTTCGGACGGAGCCTTTTTGGATTATAATATGAACCAGAGTTATGGGTTTAATTTCAACTTTGCCGAAAAATCCCTGGGAATCATCAAAAACTATATCGGCCTCGTTACCGGGCTTGGGTTTGAATATCAACAATTTATGCTGACCAATGATATTGATCTGGTTAAGTTCTCCGATGGAATCGGCAGTGAACCGGTTGACCTGAGCCTGAACAAGAACCGCTTCAGCATGTGCTACCTCACTCTCCCACTGATGGCCGAGATCCAGATTCCGGTTTACGGTGAAAACCATCGGATTAAGCTCTCGGCAGGTATCATCGGCGGATTGCGGCTGGGTTCACGTCAGGTTCAGAAATATGAAATTTCCGGCGAAAAGCAGAAAATTAAAACCAAGGACGACTTCTACCTGAGAGACTTCCGCTATGGTTTCACGGGCCGCGTAGGTTATGGCGATGTAGCCCTCTTTGCCACCTATTATCCGCAAACAATGTTTGAAACCGATAAAGGTCCGGAAGTATTTCCGCTCACATTCGGAATTCATTTTGGAGGCTGACACAACACCAGCCTGCCGAAACCCGGAAGTCAAAGCTTCCGGGTTTTTTTATACTTTCGGGGCATGACACAATTATCAGAACCCGAAAAAATCCGGTACAGCCGACACCTCATGCTCGATGAGATCGGACTGCGCGGACAACAGAAAATAAAGGATGCAAGGGTGCTGGTAGTTGGGGCCGGAGGGCTCGGTTGCCCGGTGGTGCAATACCTGACAGCAGCCGGAGTGGGAAGGCTTGGTGTGATGGATAACAGCGAAATAGACATTGCGAATCTCCAGCGCCAGGTCTTTTACAGCTTTAACGACATCGGAAAACTGAAAGCCATTGTGGCAAGTTCGCAGATGCGGAAAATGAACCCGCTTACTGAAATTACCATGATCAACCAGCGGTTAATTCATGCCAACGCCCTATCCATTATTTGCGAATTTGATATCGTGGTGGATTGCACCGATAATGAACCCTCCCGCTATGTGATCAATGATGCCTGCACACTCACCGGCAAGCCGATGATTCACGGCGCCATCCATAAGTACGAAGGACAAGTGTCAGTCTTCAATTATAAAAATGGTCCGGGATATAGGTGCCTTCATCCGGAGGAAGGAGAAAGAGAAGAGGAAAGAAGAAAGAATAAAGAGGAAAGATTAGGGGAGATGGGGATTTATTGTGTGATGCCGGGGATCATCGGGCTGATGCAGGTAAATGAGACGATCAAGGTGATCACCGGTTCCGGCGAACCATTATCGGGAAAGCTGATGGTTTACAATGCCTTTGATAACCAGTATCTTTATATCGATATTAAAAGAAATCCGGAAAATTTCGATCCCGATCAGATTGCCCGGAGATTTATAAGAACAGATAATCCATGAAACTTCTATTGATCAGTAACTCAACCAATGCCGGAGAAACGTACCTGAGCCATCCCAGGGAGGCGATCGCCCGGTTCCTTGCTCCTGCCGTAAAAAAAGTCCTTTTTTTCCCTTACGCAGCGGTTACTTTCTCCTATGAGGAGTATGAAGCAAAAGTTGCGGAGCGTTTCCGGGAGTTTGGCGTGGAGGTGGAGTCCATTCACCGGCTGCCCTCACCCCGCGAAGCCGTTAGTAAGGCTGAAGCCATTGTGGTGGGCGGAGGGAATACCTGGCAGCTCACGCGGATGCTTCATGACCTCGGGCTGATTGACGCTATCCGGGAAAAAGTGCTAACTGGAACTCCTTTCATAGGCTGGAGTGCCGGCGCCAACGTAGCCTGCCCCACCATACGCACCACCAACGATATGCCTATTGTGGATCCTGATGGACTGCATGCTTTCAACCTTGTCCCTTTCCAGATCAATCCGCACTATCTTGATGCCAATCCGGAAGGACACGCCGGGGAAACCCGGGAGCAACGCATCCAGGAATTCATCGAGATTAATCCTGATTTATATGTGGTTGGCCTTCGCGAAGGCACCATGCTCAGGATTATCAATAAAAAAGTTGACCTGATCGGCCCCCGGTCCGCCCGGATTTTCCGCAAGGGACAGCTCCCGACAGAGGTACTTCCGGGGGGGGAGCTGGGGTTTCTGATGGAGTAAGAGGCTCGCAGACGCTCGCTAATTGGTTCGCTTCGCTCACTAAGAGGCTCGCTGACGCTCGCTAATTGGTTCGCTTCGCTCACTAATTGGGGCTGAAGCCCAAATTCGGAAACGGGGCGCGATTTTTAGCATTAAATTGCACTAATTATCAGAAATATAGGGATTTAGTTGGGCTGCGTTTTATTTTAACCCTACTGCGAATGACACCTTATTATAAAAAAAATTAACCTATTCGCATTTTTTGAGGGGTGTGATCATGATTATTTCACAAAAGGCCAGTGTTTACGGGCCTTTCGTAAGCGAATGACAACCTGTTATTCAATAAACAGTACCCTTCGCATACATTCAGAATACCTTCTGTTTAGCCTCACCTCCAATTGACTCCCTGCGGTCGCTAATTGACTCCGCTTCGCTTCGTTAATTGGCGCTTCGCGCTAATTAGCCCGGAGGGCCAATTAGTGAGCGATAGCGAACCAATTAGCGACCGCAGGGAGCCAATTAGCCGCGCAGCGAACCAATTAGTACCTTTACGGCATGGATGTAATGGTTTTTACCGGTACTGTCGTCAAAACCACCGGCTCCTGGCACCATGTCAGAACCGATGCCGGAATGCTTCTTACCTGCAAAATCAAGGGTACTTTCCGGATGAAGGGGATCCGTACCACGAACCCTGTGGCAGTAGGAGACCAGGTTGACGGTGAGGTACAGGACAATGGTCACGGGATGATTACTAAAATCCATCCAAGAAGGAACTACATTATCCGCAAGGCCATCAACCTGGCGCGGGAATCACACATCCTGGCCGCCAATCTTGATCAGGCCCTGCTGATCATAACACTCAGATCACCTGAAACACTGTCCATGTTTGTGGACCGGTTCCTTGTGACGGCAGAAGCTTACAGCGTTCCTGTAAGCCTGATATTCAATAAGATGGATCTGTATTCGACAGAGGATCTTAACGTGATGGCAGAATGGGTTGAAGCGTATACTTTAGCCGGGTATTCCTGCTATCCACTTTCCCTGATTACTCTGAAGGGGCTTGAACAGGTCAGGGACTTGCTGCCGGGAAAGGTAACCCTGATCAGCGGTAACAGCGGCACCGGAAAATCCACCCTGGTCAATTCGCTCGATCCCTTGCAGCGGCTGAAAACCGCCGGCATATCGGACTATCACAAGATGGGTAAGCATACAACCACTTTTCCGGAAATGGTGGAACTCGCTTCGGGTGGATTCCTGATCGATACTCCCGGTATTCGTGGCTTTGGTGTGATCGAGATCGGCAAGGAAGAGCTCTACCACTATTTCCCGGAGATATTCAGGCATGCTGCAGGCTGCCAGTTTAATAATTGTACACATACCCACGAGCCCGGCTGCGAGGTGCAGCATGCCGTTGAGGAAGGGGAGATCGGTGAGCTGAGGTACCGGAACTATGTGGCGATGATGGATTCTGCAGAAGATAGGTACCGATAAGAGGAGGCGGTCCCCGCTTTCGCGGGGATGACAAGTGACAATGCTTAATAAATGCCTTGTCATCCCCGCGAAAGCGGGGACCGCTATCCAAACCAGTAACAAGCAACAAGTAACCAGCAACATGCGAGCAATCTACCTCGACTACAACGCCACCACCCCGGTTGACCCGGAGGTAGCGGCTGTTATGGAACCCTTTCTGCGGGAGCTTTTCGGGAATCCGAGCAGCATCCATACATATGGAACTCAAACCCGGCTTGCCGTTGAAAATGCGCGTAAACAGGTGGCCTCCCTGATTGGGGCGCAGCCCTGGGAGGTCATTTTTACCAGTGGGGGAACGGAGTCGAATAATCTTGCCATCCAGGGAGCAGCGAGGGCCAGGAGGCCTGCGGGAAACCATATTATCACTACTACCATTGAACATCCTGCCGTTCTTGAGGTGTGCGCCTATCTCGAAAAGGAGGGATTCCGGATTACCCGGGTGGGAGTGGATGAATACGGCATGGTTAATTCTGAAGATGTGATACGGGAGATCGGGCCGGACACCATTCTGATCTCGGTGATGCATGCCAACAATGAGGTGGGCACGATACAACCGGTGGCAGAAATTGGCAAGGCCGCCCGTGAAAGAGGAATACTGATGCACTGCGATGCTGCCCAAAGCATTGGCAAAATACCGGTGAATGTGGAGGAGCTGAATGTGGATCTTCTTTCGGTAGCCGGCCATAAGCTGTATGCCCCGAAAGGGATCGGTGCGCTCTACATCCGCCAGGGTGTTCAGCTGGAAAAAATCATTCATGGCGCGGATCATGAACAGAACCGCCGTCCCGGGACCGAAAACGTTCTCGAAATTGTCGGGCTGGGCAAGGCTTGCGAGCTGGCAGCCCGGAATCTTTCTGCAGGGGCTGAGCATCAGAAAAAAATGAGAGACCTATTGGAAGAGCTGATCACAAGCGGATTACCGGAAGCCGTTGTACACGGACATCCTGAAAAGCGGCTTCCCAACACCCTCAGCATCGGTTTTCCGCGGATCGAAGCCACCACCTTGCTGGGAGCGATGCCTGAGGTTGCTGCATCGGCCGGGGCCGCATGCCATGCCGACCAGGTAACCGTTTCCGGCGTTCTGAAAGCGATGCAGGTTCCGGTGGAAGTTGCCATGGGCACCA
>MEOR01000010.1:7880-19263 GCA_001769295.1 Bacteroidetes bacterium GWF2_49_14
ACTCCCAGCAGGAATCAGGAATGAGCGGAAGTGATGTGAAACTGACCCAATACACCCACGGGATGGGCTGTGCATGCAAGCTGCGACCTCAGGATCTGGAAAAGGTGGTCCAGGAGCTTACCGTATTAAAAAATCCTGATATCCTCGTTGGGCCCGAAACCGCTGATGATGCTGCTGTTTACCGGATCAGCGACGACATTGCGCTGGTGGAGACCGTTGATTTCTTCACCCCGGTGGTAGATGATCCCTACTGGTTTGGCGCCATTGCCGCTGCCAATGCACTGAGCGATATCTATGCGATGGGAGGGACTCCGCTTTTTGCCCTCAACATTGTGGGTTTTCCGGTAAAGCGGCTGAGCCTCGATGTTTTGCGTGAGATTCTCCACGGAGCAGAAGATAAGGCTGCGGAAGCCGGGATCAGCATCCTGGGCGGTCACACGATCGAAGATAACGAGCCCAAATACGGAATGGTGGCCACCGGCCGGGTTCACCCCGGTCGCATCTGGACTAACTGCAGCGCCCGGCCGGGCGACGTACTGATCCTTACCAAACCAATTGGAACCGGGGTGTACAGCACGGCGCTGAAGCGCGGATTGCTGTCAACGGAACAGGCCGGCCTTGCCTGCCGCATCATGGCAACCCTCAACAAAAGTGCCGCAGATACCCTCCGCGCCTTTACGATTGAAGCCTGTACGGATGTAACCGGATTCGGCCTGCTTGGCCACCTGTTGGAAATGACCCGGGGAAGCGGAGTAAACGCCGAGATATCCGCAACGGCAGTTCCATACCTGCCGGATCTCTTTGGCCTGCTGGCTGCCGGCGCGCTCCCAGGCGGCACAAAAAATAACCTCGCCTACGTGAACGAATTTATCGATTGGCCCGTTACCTTTGATGAATACCGTAAACTCGCCCTCTGTGATGCACAAACTTCAGGGGGTCTCCTTGCCGCCGTACCCGAAGATCAGGCCCGACAGGCTCTGGATGCCCTCAGGAGCAGCGGCATCGAAGATGCAGCCATCATCGGCCGAATCACCTCAGAAGGGCCCGGACGGATTTGCGTTCTGGAAGAATCCAACTAATTAATACCAAATGAAAACGAGATTTTTAACGGCAATTACCTTGCTGTTCTCCGGATGGTTGACCCTTCCGGCCCAAAATGACCTGTGGATCAATAACCCTGACTATACATGGTGGAGGCAGGCAGGAAACATCAAGGAGGCCACGCTGACCGTACGTCCTAAAGGACTGCAGCTGCAATACAGCCTCTATCTGACCTTCTCAGCCAGTCACACCTCCTTCGAGGCCGGTGATCAACTGGAAACCGTATTTGATTTTACTTTGCCTGACGAGGCTGTGGTGATCGACAGCTGGCTCTGGGTAGGGACAGATATTATCCAGGGCAGGTTGATCGACCGGTGGTCAGCTTCCGAGATTTACGAAGAAATCGTAGACCGTAAACGCGATCCCTCCGTCCTTTATAAACAGTGGAGAGGACAGTACCAACTGAGGGTCTACCCCATGAAAACCAATGAAACCCGTAAGGTGAGGATCACCTACCTGATGCCGGTAAACTGGTCGGGAAATAAAATTGAGGCAGCCATTCCAACCGATCTTCTGCTGGCTTCTGCCATTGATCCCGATCTCCATGTTCTGGTGTGGGAAGAGAATGGTTTCGGAATCCCAGGCTTTTCCGACCCTGAAATCACGTTTTCTCCCCTGACCGATGCGGAATTCGGCCCCTACCTGAGAGCCATGATCCCGGCAGCAAAACTGAACACACGACCTCTCCTGAAAATGACGCCTGATGTGGTAAACAATTGTTATGTAAGCGTATATGAGGGAGAATCCGAAAGTTACTATCAGCTTTCGCTGAATCCGTCGGATTATATCGAACAGGAGGCCAGTAACCGCATCCTGGTAGTCTATGATTACAAAACCGGCAATTCGACCTATTCCAAAGCCAGCGTCCTGGCAATGCTTAAGGAGCAACTGCTGAGCCAGTATTCTTCCAGCGACGGGTTCAACCTGATATACTCCGGACTTCAGATCGAAAAAGCATTCACGGAATGGGTTCCCCTGACAGCCGAAAATATCAACCTTGCCATCAGCAAGGTCACAGCGGCCTCAACCTATAGTAACCTTCCAGGCGTTCTATCTGAGGGAATTAATTTCATAAAGAATACCGGAGGGCTTGGGTCCATGGTTCTGGTATCAAGTTCCGACAATTTTGGGAATTTTACGGAAGCCAACAATCTGATCAAAGATCTTCGCAAGCTTCAGGATCCGCTCTACCCGATTCATATAGCCGATTTCCAGGATCGCAATGCGCTCTATTATTATATAGGGAACCGGTACTATATGGGACAGGAATACCTGTACGTCAACCTGTCGAAGATTTCAACCGGTTATTATATGAATATCAGACAGGAAACCTATCTTCCGACCGTTTTTGACAAGGTGCTGAGTTCCGTCCACGGAATGATTACCGCCTTCGATATGTATACCGCACCCGCAGAAGGATTCTGTTATGGCCGGTTCGGCCAGTCCGGCTCACAAGGTTTCCCGGTCAACGAACAGGTAACACAGATCGGGAAATTCTACGGATCCACCCCATTTGTAGTTTACCTCACCGGGATGTACAAGTCGCAGCCCTTCTCGAAGTTGGTGCAGATACCGGCCAGCCAGATCGCCCATGCCGATACCAGCCTCGCCAAGATGTGGCATGGGAAATATATCAGCGAACTGGAATCGGAACCGCAAACCAATACATCAGCTCAGGAAATCCTCTATGAAAGCCTGACCAACCGGGTACTTTCGATTCATTCAGCTTTTCTTTGCCTGGAGCCGAGTGATACGGTGGCGGTTTGCAAAACCTGCAAGGATGAGTCGCGCCTCACCGGAATACCCGACCCGATGCCTTTTGATTCTGCGGGATGCATTAATCTCTATCCCAATCCTTTTACCGACAGGATAACCATCGAAATAGACCTCGCCGGATTAGCCGGTATGGAAAATGTCACGGTGAGGATTTTCAACCAATCGGGTCAGTTGTTGTTTGAGAAGGAAGAGAGTGGAGCACCGGGGAGGCAAGTCAGGCTGGACTGGAACGGAACCAGCGTTCAGGGTGACAGGGTGCCTGCCGGCAACTATATTGTTATGATTCAGGCCGGACCTGCAACCTGGAGCAAGCAGATCATCAAATCGGAATAAGGCGTGAAGGAGATCAGTACATCTGAATTCCTTGCCCTGGCAGCTTACACACCGGTGATTGATGTCAGGGCTCCGGCCGAATATACGGCAGGGCATATTCCAGGCGCATTCAGCCTCCCGGTATTCGATGACCGGGAAAGGGCGCAGGTTGGGACTGCCTACAAGCAGAGAAGCCGCACTGAGGCGATGGATATCGGGCTGGAGATCGTTGGCCCGAAGATGAGGGGTTTTGTTGAGACTGCCCGCGGGCTGGCTCCCGGCGGAGAGATTCTGATCCACTGCTGGAGGGGGGGGATGCGAAGTGCATCGATGGGGTGGCTGCTTGAAACCGCCGGATTCAGGGTTTCAATACTGACCGGAGGGTATAAGGCATATCGCGCACATATCCGGGAGAACCTTACCGCCGGTAAACGGTTTGTCGTCCTTGGGGGCCAGACTGGAAGCGGAAAGACCCGATGGCTCAATCAACTCAGAGCAGCCGGGGAACAGGTTGTCGACCTGGAAGGCCTTGCCAACCATCGGGGCTCGGCATTCGGCGGCATCGGCCTGGGCAATCAGCCAACCAATGAACAATTTGAAAATGAGCTGTTTGCCTCACTTCAGGCTCTCAGTGACGATGATCTAATCTGGATCGAGGATGAAAGCCGCAGCATCGGTTCCATTTTTATGCCGGAACCCTTTGTGCTGGCAATGAAATCCGCGCCCGTGATCCGCATTGAAGTGCCGGAAGAAATCAGGATACAGATAATTCTTGATGAATATGCCGGACTCGACAAAAGTCACCTCGCAGGGTCTATCCAAAAAATATCCCGCCGGCTGGGTGGATTGGTTACCCAGGAGTGCCTCCAGAAGCTTGAGGAAGATGATTTTGCCGGCGTGGTTCGGCTGCTGCTGCCCTATTACGATAAAACCTATACCCATAGCCTGGGTACGCATCCTGCCGACCGGATTGTTTCCCTCAACCTGTCGGGCATCCCTATGGCACAATATCGGGATGAACTGATCAAAAAAAAGTTCACCCTGATACAATAACCCGGAAAAGGATGGCGTTACTTAATATTAGCTAAACCTGTAACCGGGTTTCAGGGCATAGGGGCATAAGGGCATAGGGGCATACGGGCCCTCATGCCCTTATGCCCGTAAGTCCTTAAGCCCCTAAATTTTTTACCTTGCATATTTATACCCGCAAACAACGCTGGAAATTCTTCCTGGTGGCCGGGGCGCTGGTGATCGGGATTGCCACCACCTGGTACACCAATGGGATGGTGAAAAAACTCGAAAGGGAAGAGCAGATCAAAATAGAAACCTGGGCTGAAGCCCAGAGGCAGTTGACTATCGTGGAGCCGGAGCAAAACGGCGATTATTTCGATTTTCTGATGGAGATAGTCAAGAACAACAATACGATCCCGGTTCTCACAGTTGACCAGGAAGGCAACAAGCTTACCTCCCGCAACCTGGTGATTTATGATTCCCTCAACCAATTGATCGACGGCGCCAGGAATCTGAACAACCTGAGCCTCAAAAGTCAAAAGTACCTCGACCGCCAGCTGGCAAAAATGAAGGCCCAGCATGATCCCATTGAGATCAACCAGGGAGACAGCAAGTATTATCTGTACTATAAGGATTCCTATATTCTCACACGGATACAGTTCTATCCGTTCGTACAGCTGGGGATTGTATTTATTTTCATCATCCTTGCCTATTTTGCCTTCAGTTCCACGCGGAGAGCGGAGCAAAACCAGGTGTGGGTAGGTATGTCGAAGGAGACAGCCCATCAGCTGGGCACTCCGATCTCCTCGCTGATGGCCTGGGTTGAGCTGCTGAAAATGGAGCAGGCCGGTCCCGAAGTGCTCCGGGAGGTTGAGAAGGATGTGCGAAGGCTCGAAACCATTGCGGACCGGTTCTCCAAAATCGGTTCCGCACCGGTATTGCTGCCCGAGAATCTTCTGTCGGTTCTCGATGGAGCCGTCAGGTACCTTCAGAGCCGTACCTCGGAAAAAGTCAGGTTCAACTTGCATTTCGGAGACCTGGACGAACTCTATGTACCGCTCAACCTCACCCTGTTCGAATGGGTGGTTGAGAACATCTGCAAGAACGCCATCGACGCCATGAACGGATCCGGACAGATCGACATTTCTGTTAGAGACCAGAATCAGGTGGTCTATCTGGATATTACCGATACCGGAAAAGGAATTCAAAAAACCAATTACCAGGTAATTTTCCAGCCTGGATATACGACCAAACCCCGTGGTTGGGGCCTGGGATTATCACTGGTTAAGCGGATTATAGAAAATTACCACAACGGGAAAATTTTCGTCCGGAACTCAGAGATTAACAAGGGCACAACCTTCAGGATCGTCCTGAAGAAATAGCATTTTGGTTATTAACAAATTGTTTATAATTTTGCCGGACATTTTTGGAAGGTGGTATGAACCGGTTTTCGGAATATATTATCCCTTTCGGCTCTTGTTCGAACGGGTTGCATCTGTTTGAATTCGAGTTAACTGATAAGTTCTTTGCATTGTTTCCCGACAGCGAGGCTCAGAAGGCCACGGTATCGGTACGGATCAGTCTCCTGAAGCAGGAACGCCAGCTGCAGCTTGATATTCATCTGTCCGGGACCGTTACCCTGCCTTGCGACCGATGCCTTGAGGAGTATGAACAACCGGTTGCCGGAGATTTTACCCTCTACGCAAAATTCGGTCACGGAAACAACGAGGAGGAGTTCGATGTGGTTTGGCTTCCTTTTGAGGCGTACCAGATCGATGTTTCACAGTACCTCTTCGAATATGTGGTTTTAAGCCTTCCGCTGAGGAAGGTACACCCCGACAAGCGCGGGGGAAAGCCCGGGTGCGACCCGGAGATGATGGATCTATTGAAAAATTTGAGTGTTTAACATTAATAATTACGGTCATGCCAAATCCTAAACACAGGACATCAAAGCAGAGGAGAAATAAGCGGAGGACCCATTACAAGGCAACCCCGGCTCAGCTGTCAGCCTGTTCAAATTGCGGAGCAACGGTACAGTACCATCGCGTTTGTCCGGAATGCGGACACTATCGTGGTAAACTGGCTATCGAGAAAGAAGTTACCGCCTGATCAGGTTAACGAAAACAACTATTCATGAGAATCGGTCTGGATATAATGGGAGGCGACTTTGCCCCCCAGGCCACAACCAAGGGTGCAATTCTGGCATACAAGGAACTGCCGCCTGATGTTGAGCTGGTATTGATAGGTGACCGTGACGCCATTGAAGCTATTTGCCGGGAAGAGAATTTCGATCCCGGCAATTTTCATATTATGCCGTCGACGGAAGTAATCGGGATGGGCGACCATCCCGTGAAATCCTTCTCCATGAAGAGAGATTCCAGCATGTCCGTCGGCTACAAGATGCTTGCAGCCGGAAAGCTCGACGGCTTCTGCAGTGCCGGGAATACCGGTGCCATGATGGCCGGAGCCATGTTCACAATCAAGTCGGTACCGGGAATTATTCGCCCGAGCATCGCAGTTGCAATTCCAAAAGGTGAAAACGAATATACTCTTCTGCTTGATGTCGGGCTCAATCCCGATGCAAGGCCTGATGTCCTGTATCAGTATGCGATCATGGGGTCACTGTTTGCCCAATATGTCATGGGCATCGACAATCCAAAGGTGGGCCTGATGAATATAGGATCGGAAGAAGAAAAAGGGAACCTGCTGACCAAAGCAACTTACCAGGCCATGAAAGATACCACCGACTTTAACTTTGTCGGCAATATCGAAGGGAATGATTTGTTTACGGATAAGGCTGACGTGGTGGTTTGCGATGGGTTCACCGGTAACGTGGTGCTTAAACAGGCAGAATCCTTTTATTACCTGATCCGAAAACTCAAGGTGCAACACCCTTTCTTTGAAAGGTTCAATTATGAGCACTCGGGCGGTACCCCCATCCTGGGAATCGGGTCGCCAGTACTTATCGGACACGGGATGTCGACCCCTGTCGCAATTAAAAACATGGTTCTGAAGAACCGTGAAATTATCGAGTCGGGGTTGATCCAAAAAATTAAAAAGGCTTTCGAATCATGAAAAAAATGTACGCAGCCATAACCGGTGTTGAGGCCTATACGCCACCGGATATACTTACCAATGCCGACCTCGAGAGAATGGTCGACACCACTGATGAATGGATCGTAACCAGGACGGGTATCCGGGAGCGGCACATTCTCAAGGACCCCACCAAGGGAAGCTCCGATCTGGCGGTTCCTGCAGTAAAAAAACTGCTGGCCAAAAAGGGAATCAGTCCCGATGAGATCGACATGGTGATCTGCGCCACGGCTACCCCTGACATGCTTTTTCCTGCCACGGCAAATATTATCAGCGATAAGTGCGGAATCCGCAACGCTTTCAGTTTTGATTTGCTGGCTGCTTGCTCGGGATTTGTTTACATGCTTACTGTTGCATCGAAATTCATCGAAACCGGAACCTGCAAAAAAATACTCTGCATCGGTGCGGATAAAATGTCGACCATAACCGACTATACCGACAGGAATACGTGCCCCCTTTTCGGTGATGCAGCCGGCGTTGCCCTTCTCGAGCCCAATGAGGAATATGGAATCCAGGACCACCTGTTGCATACCGACGGATCCGGAAGAAAGCATTTGTACATGAAAGCCGGAGGTTCAGCACGCCCGGCCAGTCATGAAACCGTTGACGCCAAGGAACACTATATTTATCAGGACGGCCAGACCGTTTTCAAAATGGCCGTTTCCAAAATGGCCGATATCTCCTTCGAAATGATGGAGAAGCATAACCTTCCAGCCGATAAGCTCTGGCTGGTTCCGCATCAGGCCAATCTGAGGATCATCGAGGCAGTGGCCCGTCGCATGGGACTTGATCCGGCAAGGGTATTGATCAACATCCAGAAATACGGCAATACCACCACGGCAACTATACCACTTGCATTGACTGAATTTGAAGGTCAGCTCCGTAAAGGCGATCCCGTTATTCTCGCAGCTTTTGGAGGCGGGTTTACCTGGGGATCCGTATACCTCACCTGGGCATACGATCCTGTTTAAAACTTTGTTAATAATCCGGATTTTTTTACATTTACCTGATTAAATCTTGATATATGGCAAAGGAGATCGAAACAACCAACGCAATTAACCTGATATCAGCCGGTACCTCCGTTAACGGGGACATTGACTCCAATTCAGGGTTCAGGATCGACGGTCAGCTGAAAGGAAAAATGAACATCAAGGGCAAAGTGGTGATTGGTGCTTCCGGCATGATTACCGGTGACATATTTTGCCAAAACCTTGAAGTTTCGGGAGAGGTCAACGGAAATATCCAGGCCGGCGAGCTTGTCAGTCTGAAAGCTACTGCCAAAGTTAACGGAGAGATTATCACCAGTAAACTTGCAATTGAACCCGGTGCCGTTTTTAGCGGGAACTGCAGGATGGACAGGGATACCGATGCCAGACGAAAAGAAATCCTTCTCCCCCCCAAGTAAACTCGGGAAAGAAAAAGGGTTGCTGCGGGATTATGCCCGGTATTCAAATCTGGGCTTTAAACTGATTGCGGTCATACTGGCCGCATTTTTTATCGGCTGGCAACTCGATAAATGGATTCATACCGGCTTCCCGCTGTTTACTTTGCTCTTTTCTGTAGGAGGACTTGCGGCAATGCTCTATTTACTGATTAAAGACCTGATGAAATGAAGAACGTCGAGTCATCCTACTGGATTTCCATTGGTTTGGTGACTACCATCCTGGCAGTTGCAATCTGGATCGTGTTCGGATTTATAATCCCTGAAATGTACCCCCGGATCCTGCCATTCTTCCTGGCTGTTGTGGTAGTATTAACCGCTACCGGTCAGGTCCTTCTGACCCGCGCAGTCAGAAAGGATCCGAAGAAATTTAATTCGTGGTACCTGATATATAAATCAATAAAAATGTTGATCATTATGACATTCATGCTGGTTTATATTCTGGTAAACCGAAAGAATGGAATCTCTTTTCTTGCATCAGTTTTTGTAATTTATCTCACCTATATGATATTTGAAGCGGGTGCCCTAAATCGCGCTGCCCGAAAAGAATCCGGAAATTAAAAAAATGATACTTTTGGTACCTCGCGAAAAAGAACAGGAATGAGTAGACGGATTTTATCATTTGGCTTTCTGGTGGCAGCCCTGCTGACTGCCGGTCACCTTTTCGGATCAGCTCCGAAGGAACAACACGATTCCGCTGATGGCAAAAAGACAAAATTCGAACCCGGAAAGTTTATCCTTGATCATGTTATGGACTCCTATGAATGGCATATCATGACTGCCGGAAAAACGCATGTAAGCATTCCCCTTCCAGTGATCCTTTATACCAAAGAAAAAGGTCTTGATGTTTTTTTCTCTTCACGTTTTCACCATGGCCATGAAACCTGGAAAGGGTACAGAATTGCAGGGGAAGGCGAAGACAATGAAGGTAAAATTGTGCTGACTGACAGGAAAGGTGCCGAAGGCTCCGGTACTGTCCGGCCGATCGACCTGTCCATTACCAAAACGGTAACCGCCATGCTTGTAAGCATGATTTTTATCCTGCTCATTTTTCTGCCAGTCGCACGCAAATACCTTAAAAACAGCACCAGGGCCCCTTCCGGATTGCAAAGCCTCCTGGAGCCCGTGATCCTTTTTGTCCGTGATGACATCGCCAAACCGTCGATCGGCGACAAACGGTACGAAAAATTCATGCCTTTTCTGCTGACGGTTTTTTTCTTTATCCTGTTCAACAACTTGCTGGGTGTTATCCCGATACCACCCGGAGGCGCAAATGTGACAGGAAACGTTGCAATAACCGGGATATTGGCCCTGGCAACCTTCATCATTACCACATTTTCAACCGACCGCAAATACTGGATTCATATCTTTAATGCACCGGGTGTCCCCTGGTGGCTTAAATTCCCGATTCCATTGATGCCCTTTATTGAATTACTTGGCGTGTTCATCAAGCCCCTGGTTCTCTGTATCCGACTTTTTGCCAACATGCTGGCAGGGCATTTTATTGCGCTGAGTTTTATTGTCCTGATTTTCATCTTCGGCCAGCTTTCCTGGATCGCAGGATACGGGTCTTCGGTCATTTCGATTACCTTCTACATTTTTATGTTGTTCCTCGAGTTGCTGGTCTGTTTTATTCAGGCGTATGTTTTCACCCTCCTTTCTGCCATCTATTTTGGCATGGCAAAGGAGGAGCACCATTAGATTCTTCATTTAATAATTATAAACTATGTTAAGTTTTATCTTAGTCATGTTACAGGAAGTAGTATCCAATCCGGCTATGGCCCAGATGGGTGCTGCACTGGGAGCCGGACTGGCTGCGATTGGCGCCGGTATCGGTATCGGGCAGATCGGGAACAAGGCAATGGAAGCCATTGCACGTCAACCCGAAGCATTGGGCGACATCAGGACTAATATGATCCTTGCTTCCGCATTGGTTGAAGGAGCTGCCTTTTTCGCCATGATCGTCTGCCTGTTGATCGTATTTCTTGCTTAAACCCGTTGCAGCCCCGTCTCAATGGGGCTGCAACTTTTTTGAAAAACAAAGATTATGGGACTAATATCACCTGATTACGGTACAATTTTCTGGATGGTTCTGGCCTTCTCCGTAGTCTTTTTCATACTGCGGAAATATGCCTGGGGCCCAATCATGAAAATGCTGAAGGAAAGGGAGCAGTCAATCGAGAATGCCCTGCAGTCTGCCGAAATGGCACGGGAAGAGATGGCCCGCCTCAAGGGAAGTCACGAAGAGATGATGCATGAGGCCCGCATGGAGAGGGAAAAACTCATGGAAGAGGCCCGTAGGATAAAAGAACAGATGATAGACAGGGCGCGTGATGAAGCCTCACAGGAAACTGTGAAACTACTGGAACAGGCACGCCGGCACATTGAGAGTGAAAAGCTTCAGGCGGTGAGTGAGATTCGCGACCAGGTAGCCTCACTGTCTGTCGAAATTGCCGAAAAGATCCTTCGTAAACAACTGAAAGACCGTAAGGAGCAAGAGAGCCTCATTAAGGATCAGCTTCACGACCTGAAATTGAATTAATAACATGAATGACAGTCGTATAGCTTCACGTTATGCCCGTGCATTATACGCCCTGGCCGGTGCCAGGGATATCGTAGGAGCCGTTAAGGCGGATCTTGATCAGTTGG
>MEOR01000011.1:0-147 GCA_001769295.1 Bacteroidetes bacterium GWF2_49_14
CAGGAAAATCATGGCCCGTGTGGATGAAACCATTGAAGCCGACCATGACGATGAACAATTCGAGGACCATTTCGATGCCGTGCATGACAACTTCCTGAAAACCATAAAAAAACAGTACCCCCAGCTCACCCCCCAGGACCTGCGTCT
>MEOR01000011.1:177-7698 GCA_001769295.1 Bacteroidetes bacterium GWF2_49_14
AAAGGAAATTGCCCCGCTGCTCAATATCTCACCACGGGGAGTTGAGATCAGCCGCTACCGCCTCCGGAAAAAAATGAACCTCCCCCACGACCTCAACCTCGTCGACTTCATGCTAAACATCTGAAATGATGTAGTAATGATGTAGTCTGGATGTGGCCGTAATGTATATATATATAGCCCGATCCTTACCCGGAAAGTCTAGATTTACATTTGTCCTTGTCGTCATCTGTTTTGCAAATGAGACGAAGGGGTTAATAACTGAGCAATGATTAACAATCAATTCTAACCTAATGCTTAAAATATGAAGTGTAATCTGTTAAAACGGTTAAAAGTAACGGCTGCTTTTCTGATTCTCGGCATGCTTGTCGGTTCACTGGCAGCTCAGGGGCTTTTAATTTCGGGTACCGTCACCGATGAAAAGGGAGAGGGTATGCCCGGAGTAAACGTGTTTGTGAAAGGGACCTCCACAGGTTCAACAACCAACTTCGAGGGCAAATATGCCCTTCAGGTGCCCGCTTCAGCCACAACGCTCTCCTTCAGCTTTGTCGGCTATCTCACTACCGACGAAACGATCAATGGCCGAAAGGTTATCGATGTTTCCCTCCGTCCATCCGCTATCAACCTGGCTGAGGCCGTGGTGGTTGGTTACGGACTCCAGAAGAAGAGTCTGGTTACCGGTTCCATCGCCAAGGTTACGGCCGAGGAGATGGGACGCGGAAACAACCTCCGGGTAAACCAGGCACTGCAAGGTAAAACCGCCGGAGTAGTTGTTATGAACAACTCCGGACAGCCGGGCGATTTTGTTTCCGTCAGGATCCGTGGTATCGGAACCAACGGCGATGCAGAACCTCTGTATATCGTTGACGGACTGCCGACCAACGGCTGGGGCATCGATTACCTAAGCCCATCGGATATTGAATCCGTTGAGGTTCTCAAGGACGCAGCATCGGCTGCCATCTACGGCGCCCGTGCCGCCAACGGGGTTATCCTGATCACCACCAAGCGCGGTGGACATGGCAAAACCCAGGTTACCTATGACACCTATATGGGCGTTCAGAATCCCTGGAGGAAACTCGATGTGCTCAACAAGGATGAATACTTTATGCTGCAGAACGAAGCAGCCGCCAATGCCGGTCAGCCCTGGAAATTCTCCCAGGCCATGATGGACACCCTGGCGTATGATACCGACTGGCAGGACCAGATGTTCAACTACAATGCTCCAAAGGTTAACCACCAGCTGACTTTCAGCGGCGGTACCGAAAAGGCAAGTTTCATGAGCTCAATCAACTATTATAAGCAGGATGGTATTGTGGGCAAGGACAAATCACAGTTTGAGCGCTTTACCTATAAACTCAACACCGACTGGGACCTTGGATTCATGAAAGTAGGATCCAGCATCACACTGGCCAACCTGAACAGCAAGGGAATCGGCACCAATGACCATTTTGCCGCCACTTCCCTGATCCAGGCCCTCAACACCCCTCCGATCGTTCCCGTTACCTTTGCCGATGGCACCTGGGCAACACCGGAAGATTTCGGTATCGGTATGCAGGAGATCACAAACCCGATCGCCATGCTCTCCTATACGAATGGACAAACCAACACCTACAAGGCTGTCGGGAACACTTTTGCAAATTTCGATTTCGGCAAGCTCTCCGACCTGCTGAAAGGACTCTCCTTCCGTACCTCCTTCGGCGGGGAATATGCCATAGTGATCAACCGCGGCTATACTCCAAAGTATGATCTGGATGCCACCCACAAGACCCTCATCAACGGCGTCTCACGCAGCGAGGACAACTACATCAACTGGAACTTTGAAAATGTGCTCACCTACGATAAAACCTTTGGCGATCACCACATGACAGCCCTCGTCGGTCATGCAGCCCTTCGCAACCAGTACAGCAATATCGGCGGTTCCAAGAACGATGTGATATTCAATGATTTCGAGCACGCATATATTGACAATGCCGTGGATCCCACCTCTGCCAGCATCTATGGCGGATACGGCGACCACACCATGCTCTCCTACTTCGGCAGGGTAAACTATGATTATAAAAACAAGTACATGGTGACCGCCATCCTGCGTACCGACGGTTCCTCACGATTCGGTTCCTCCAACAAATTCGGAACTTTCCCATCAGTTTCCGCCGGATGGAACTTCACCGAGGAATCCTTTATGCAGAACATGTCTTCCTGGCTGAGTTTCGGTAAACTCCGCGCCAGCTGGGGTCAGAACGGTAACGAATCGATCGGCGACTTCCGCTATACCTCGATCATGGGTACAGGCTCCATCTACTATTTCGGAGTCGGCAAGATCCAGTACAACGGGATGGTCCCCTACCGGATTGCAAACCCAAGCCTCCGCTGGGAAACATCGGAACAGACCGATATCGGACTCGACATGGGGTTCCTGAATAACAAACTGACCTTCACGGTTGACTATTACAATAAAAGGACCAAGGACTGGCTGATCGAGGCGCCTGCACCGCTGATGGTGGGCAACGTGCCACCGGTAATCAACGGAGGTTCGGTAGAAAATACCGGCTTCGATTTTGAACTCGGATACCGCGAACACATAGGCCAATGGTATGTAGATGCCAAGCTTATCGGGAACACCAACCGCAACACCGTCCTTGACATCCAGAATGAAGAACAGCGCCTCACAGGCGGCAGCGGCGGCTTTGGCCAGTCGGGCATTGTAAGGGCACAGGTTGGCTCTCCGCTTGGAGTATTCTACGGCGTGAAAACCGACGGCATTTTCCAGAATTGGGATGAAGTTAACGCCTACGTCGATGCCACCGGTAAAAAAATACAGCCGAACGCAGCACCCGGTGACTTCCGGTTTGTTGACGAGACCGGCGACGGAACCATCAATAGTGAAGACTGGGTGCAGATCGGAAATCCATATCCCAAATTCACGGGCGGTTTGAACCTGACCTTTGAATTCAAGGGAATTGATTTCAATATGTTCTGGTATACCGCACTGGGTGCCCAGGTTTGGGATGCAACCCGCAGATATGACATGAACTTCACGAACTACAGGGGATCCGCACTTCTTCGCTGGACCGGCGAAGGCACCAGCGATACCTACCCCAGGCTCACCTATACCGACCTGAACCAGAACTTCAAGACCCCGAGCGATTTCTGGGTTAAGGATGCCGACTACCTCCGCCTGCGTAACCTGAGCATCGGTTACACCTTGCCGAAATCGGTGATCAGCTTCCTTAGGATCAGTAAACTCAGGGTTTACCTTTCCGGAGAAAACCTCTTCACATTCACCAATTATGACGGGTATGAACCGGAAATCGGTGGAGGTGTCTTCTCATACGGCGTGGATCACGGTATTTATCCGCAGGCCCGCTCCATTTATGGCGGCCTTACAGTAACCTTCTAATTGTTAACCTTATAAAGAATACGAAATGAAAAAGATGCGCTATATAGTTTACATGGGCGCCCTGGTTCTGGGGTTAACAGCCTGTACCAAGGATTTCCTGGAACTTACGCCCAAAACCGGACTTGTGGAAGATAACTTCTACAAAACCGAAAGTGATGCTTTCCTTGCCCTCACGGGCGTTTATGACGCCCTCGCCGTTCAGAACTGGCAGTTTATCCCGCTGATGTCCGACATCTGGTCAGACGATGCCTTTGCCGGTGGCGCAGATGCCGCCGACATGAGCCAGTGGCAGGAGATCGAAAGCAATCAGATGACACCGGAGAACGGTTCCGCTACCGACCTGTGGAACCGCTGCTATACGGGGATTTACCGCGCGAACCTCTATTTCCAGAAGGAGGGCGGTATTACCTGGACCAACCCCGAAAACCAGAAACGGTTCATCGCGGAAGCCAAATTCATCAGGGCCTATATCTATTTCGATCTGGTCCGCCATTACGGCTGGGCACCTATCATCAACACGGTTCTTCCGTCCATTGATGATTACCGCAGTGTAACACAGAATACCCCTGCCGAACTGTACAAGCAGGTAGCAGCGGATCTGATGGCAGCCATGCCCGATCTTCCTGTAACCGTTCCTTCCACTGAGGTTGGCAGGGTCACAAAACCCGCCGCACAAGCCCTCATGGCACGTATCTATCTGTTATACAATGGTGTAAAAACGGCTATTCCCGACCTCGGGTTAACCGGCGAATGGACCGATGGCACCACCGTCATTGACAAGGCCTATGTTCAGTTAGCATTGGATGAGATCATCACGAGCGGAACCTATGAGCTGGTTCCGAACTATGCCGACCTGTTCGACTGGGAACATCAGAACAGCATAGAAGCTGTTTTCGAGCTGCAGTACTCCGAAAAAGCCAAGTCTTCCGACTGGGGTGGCTGGGGTATTAACGGCAACTTCTCCGTGATTTTCTATGGCATGCGGAACCCCGAAGGATTCGGCGGAGCATGGGATGCAGGCTGGAGTTTTGCCACGATAACCTGGTCACTTGTAAATGAATATGAATCCGGCGACCCACGGAAGAATGCCACCGTCTTTAATGCCGATGCTGAAAATGGGCAATATCTGCATGCATTCATGAATACCGGCTATTTCAACAAAAAATGGATGCCGCGCACCGCTTTCCAGGCCACGGCTGGCAGCCGCGAGCATAACTATCCGGCCAATTTCATCGACATCCGGTATGCCGACGTTCTCCTGATGGCTGCTGAACTCTATGTCGACGACAATCCGACCAAAGCCAGGGATTATCTGAACCAGGTGAGGACACGTGCACTGGGTGAATCCGCTGCGTTGTCCTTTGTAACCCTTGAGAATATCATGCATGAGCGCCGCGTTGAGCTGGGCGGTGAAGGTTCCCGCAAATGGGATCTCCTCCGCAGGGGCTTTGACTATGCCAAAGCCAAAATCGACGCTAGCTTTGATGTTCCTGCCAGTACACCGAATAAACAGGACTTCCAGGGCCGTACCTTTGACCCGCAGACCTATGCGCTGTTCCCGATTCCGGGCGTGGAGATCCGTAACTGCAACGATGGTGTCCTCAAGCAATATGTGCCAAAATACCGCTAGTCAACCTTTAAACACGATTTCAAAATGAAAAAGACAAAATATGCTTTGTACCTGGCAGTCTCGGTTTTCCTGCTCGGTTCCTGCGTACCCACTGAGCTGAAAAAGCCGGATATCGGGGCAGCCCCTACCGCGGCTGACCTTCAGATCACCATCAATCCGGGCGCCGACCCGTATCATTTCATTATCACCAACACCTCAACCGTTACAGGTATCGCCAACTGGGACCTGGGGAACGGCGCTGTAGCCAACGGCGATGAAGTAATCGCCTACTATGCACTGCCTGATACCTATACGATCACCATGACCCTCTATACCCGGGGTGGAAATGCAACCACCAGTACAACGACCGTCACCACGGAAACCGACTGGGCCTACTTCTCAAACCCGGTCATTACCCTGATTTGCGGCGGTCCCGAAGCCGTCAACGGTAAGACTTGGGCGATGGACAGCCTCGCGGCAGGCCATATCGGTGTAGGACCGGATCTGGCAAACAGTAAATTATGGTGGGCGGCAGGTCCCATGGAAAAACCCAATGCGGGTCTCTATGATGATGAGATTAATTTCAGCATTTTTGAGTTCAAGGTCACCTATAACAACAAAGGCGTCAGTTTCGTGAAGGACTTCAGGAGAACGGACCCCAACTATTCAATGGCCCGCTCAGCTGTGGGCGACTGGATGGTCAACTATGTTACACCCGTGTCGGGAGTCTGGACCTTTGTTGAAAGAGACGGAAAGCAGTACATCAAGATCACCTCGGGCAAGCCGATTTATCCCTGTTTTGACACCGGCGCAAAGGATGGCGAATACCTGATCCTGAATGTTACTGAAACAAGTCTGGAGCTGGCTTGCATAGGTGGCGACAACAATGCATGGCACTATCTGCTCAAGACGAAATAGAATTGGTAAGCTCTCTTCATAGCGTTTATATTTTTGGTTAAACCGGGGTTACCGCTGATTGATTAAATAATGGGATTTTGCAGTGCATCTGTTATTCGATCACCACGGTAACCCCTTTTTTAACCCCTCTACCATGTCCACTAGTTCAATGCCCTTTAAAAAACTTGTATTCCTTTTTATCCTGATAGGCATTCAAATGTCTGGGGCAGTCTCCTTCGGTTTGGACGGATTTCTGCGCTCATCAGGAAAAAAAATAATCGATGGCCAGGGACGCGATGTTCTGCTCCGGGGCATGGGCCTCGGCGGCTGGATGCTGCAGGAAGGCTATATGCTTGAAACAGGCGATTTTGCAGGAACACAACACGAGATTAAAGAAAAAATCCGACAGCTGGTGGGAACTTCCGGGATGGAAAAGTTCTACGATGCATGGCTGGCGAATCATGTCACCAAACGGGATATTGATTCCATGGCCCGATGGGGTTTCAATTCGGTGAGGCCGGCACTACACTATAACCTCTTCACCCTGCCCATCGAAAAGGAGCCGGTAGCCGGACAGCAAACCTGGATAGACAAGGGATTTGTCATGCTCGACAGCCTGATATCCTGGTGCGCGGCCAATCAAATGTATGTGATTCTCGACCTGCATGCCGCACCAGGCGGTCAGGGACGAGACAATAATATCTCCGACCGCGATCCCGCAAAACCCTCTCTCTGGGAAAGCAACGCCAACCGCATCAAAACCGTTGAACTATGGAGAAAGCTTGCCGAACGGTATGCAGGCAATCCATGGGTTGGAGGTTACGACGTGATCAACGAGCCTAACTGGGATTTTGAGAACAGCGGCAACCAAAACGGGTGCAATTGCCGGCTAAATGCCCCGCTGCTCGACCTTTACAAAAACATTATTGCCGCCATCAGGAGCCAGGATAACAATCACCTGATCTTTATTGAAGGGAACTGCTGGGGCGGAAATTTTAACGGCCTCACTTCCCTGCCCGGGATTGACAATAACCTGGCATTCAGCTTCCACCGATACTGGAATCAGAATACCGTTGAATCGATCCAGGAAAAACTCAATTTCCGCGACCAGTACAACATCCCCATCTGGATGGGTGAATCCGGAGAAAACTCGAACCATTGGTTCGCTGATGCGATCAGCCTGCTGGAAGCCAATAACATCGGGTGGGCTTGGTGGCCCGAGAAAAAAATCAATTCAGTGGTTGGCCCCCTTACCGTGATTAAAACCCCTGAATACAGCCGGCTCCTTCAATACTGGAAATACGGCGGCACAAAGCCCGACTCCGCCTATGCCATGAACGCGCTCCTGCAGATCGCCGAAAACCTGAAACTCGAAAACTGCACCATACATTACGACGTCATCGACGCCCTCTTCCGCCAACCTTATTCCCTTACTACCTTGCCCTTCTTCCTTAACCCGATAACCGATACCCGAAACCCGATACCCGGTAAAATATTCGCGGTTAATTTCGATATCGGTAAAAACGGCCACGCCTACAACGATGCTGAGTTTCAAAACACCGGCGGTCCCGGTTCAACCGACTGGAACTCCGGATGGATCTATCGAAACGATGGACCTGAT
>MEOR01000012.1:0-7396 GCA_001769295.1 Bacteroidetes bacterium GWF2_49_14
ACGTGTTCCAGGTTGATCAGGTGGGAATTGTGCGCCCTGAAAAAACTCCGGTCGCTTAAGATATCCTGATATTCCTTGAGGTTGGTGGAGACCAGGAGCTTGCGCTTGCCGGTGAGGAAAAACCAGGAATAACTACGGTCGGCTTCGATCCGGATGATCTCCCGCGTATTTATGTATTCCATCCCTTCCGAGGTTGGAATGGCCAGCTTGGCGGGTGCGGGGGAATTCAGGTTTTCGAGCAATGTTTCGAGATTCCGGTTGGGCTGGAAGGATGTTGAGCGTTTTTCGAGGACCTTTTCAATGGCCACGATGAACTCATTGATATTGATCGGTTTCAGGATGTAGTCGACCGCGCTGAATTTGATGGCGCGGATGGCATAATGGTTGAAAGCGGTGATAAAGATGACATCGAAAGTTTTATCCGGAAACTGGGCCAGCAGGTCGAATCCGCTTCCGTGCGGCATCTCCACATCGAGCAGGATGAGATCAGGCTTGCTTTCACGGATTACGTTAATGCCGTCCATCGCATTGTTGGCCGTGTTGACCACCTCCAGCGAGGGGCAGTATTCCTTTATGATCGACCGGATGAAATTCACGGCATCCGGCTCATCGTCAATAATAACCGTTCTCAGTTTTATTTTCATGTGAGGATGGGTATGTGAATTTCAACCCTCGTTCCCGTTCCTTTCCCTTCTTCATCCTTCAGATCGGTGAAGTGTGTTTTAAGACTGGTGCCGTACAGCGTACTCACAAGTTTGAGGCGCGACTCCGTGATCCGCGTGCCGAGGGAATTGTGGGTCTTTTCCTTGTTCCGGCTGATCTCCCGGGATGCGTCGCGGCCGATCCCGTTATCCTCAATAACTACCGATACGTGATCCTTGCCCAATGCCAGGGTGATTTTCACTTTGCCCTTTTCTTCCCGGTACATGAGTCCATGGCAGATTGCGTTCTCTACGTACGGCTGGATCAGCATTGTAGGGATCTTATACATCAGGGTGTCAATCTCTTCGTCAACAATAATCTCATAATCGAACTTGTCGCGAAACCGGATGGATTCAAGTTCCAGGTAAAGTTGAAGTGCATCCAGTTCATCGCGTATCGGAACAGCGGTATGCTGCGAGTTTTCCAGAATCTTCCGCATCAGGCTGGAGAACTTGGTCAGATAATTATTGGTTGCCAGCTTATCATGCTTGTACATGTAATACTGGATGGAGTTCAGGGTGTTGAAAATGAAATGTGGATTCATCTGCTGGCGAAGGTTGGCCTGGGTCACCTCCAGGATTTTCTGGTCCATTTCACTGATCCTGCGTTTGGCGTTGAGCCTTGCCTGCCGCAGCAGAAGGAGTCCGATAATGATGGAAAGCAGGAGAAAAGCTCCGATGCCGTACAGCAGCAGCCGTTGGTTCCTGACCTGCAGCGAGAGGAGCTCCACTTGCTTTTGGGAGGCGTTTGCCTCATATTTGGCCCGGGCCATCATCAGCCCGTCATTACTCTTTTGCTTGGCCACGGAATCGCTATACTGTTTATACAAAACCTGAAACTTGTATGCATCCTGATGGTTGCCCTGGTCGGATGCCATCATGCTCATGTCGTTGTAAATCCATGCCTGTGTATACCAGTCGGAGTGCTCCCGGGCCGTTGCTATTCCTTTCTTCCAGTAAGCCAGTGCCTTGTCGTATTTTTTCAGGTCACGGTAAATGGTACCCATATTCCCAAGGGCATTCGCAAGGGAGTAGTATCGCTTCCCGGACATCGCAATTTCGACGCAGGCTTTGTAATAATGGAGCGAAGAATCAAGTTTTTTATCCAGATAAAAATTCCAGGCGATATCGGCCAGTGCAGCGGCAATGGTTGCCGTATCGCGCAGGGGAACTGCATACGCAAGGCTTTGCCTCATATACCGGTCGACCGTTTTAAAGTCATAATTGTAGCCGAAATTTTGCTTGCCGAGTTTATATAGGGCAGCCAGAGTGCTCGCGGAATCCGACTCGAGCCTGGCGAACAACAGCATTCGCTCCAGGGATTCCCTCACTTTTGCGGGATCGCCAACCACAGTGTACACTTCCCCTAGGGCATTGCAGGCTTTGGCCGGGAGGGTTTTCAATTGATTCATACCAGCGAATTCAACGGTTTTGTTCAGATAATCCACACTGACGTTGAACTGTCCGGTATACTGGCAGGTTTTGGCAAAGAAGATCATCAGTTCACCCTGTGCCTGCAGTCCGATCTGGGTCTGGGGCGATTTCATCGCATGGGCGGCCATATCATAGGCATTTCCGTAGTCTTTGCGCTGGAAGGCAGCCTCTGCCATAGCCCAATAGAGGATGAGAGGAGTCTGCAACTTCTCTTTGGCAACCGATTCTTTGGCGAGGGAAAGCAAGGAATCGGCTGGTCCTGTGTTGCTGGGTGTCTGAAGAAGTTGCCGCGCATCCTTTGCCCAGGAAACTATCTGCGCTGTATCGGCTGCTAACGTCGGATTTCCAGCAAAAGACATTGGAGCCATCAGAATAAAAATGCTGATTACCGGTAAATATCGCTTGAACCTCCCGTTAAACATCTTGTGGAATAACTGTCAGTTACAAAGATAAATAAATCACCGGTCCGGGAGGATTGAATTGACCAATGGCCTTTCCGGGTTAACGGCTGACGACCGGGAAACTCGAAATCCGCAAGCGGGCAGCGCCCATCGGAATCAGCACCAGCGGTTCCGGGGTTTCGGTGCTCAGAACCGGGCTCTGGGGCAATAGTTGAACCAGAGACGTTTCATCCATACCCCAGGACGGAATCCTGCGGCCTTGGGTACGGATTTCTACCGGTACCGATTCGGGCGTCCATGGCATGTGGGAGGCCGGATACTCTTTCTTCACCACCTCGAAGGATTTTGATGGATTTGACGGATCCGGATCGAGGCCGAAATTCCATGCACTCGCCGGATAGATTTCCCAGGAGTGCCAGCGGTCGGAACCTCCCTCCCGAACCCAGTTCTCGGCGATCTTCAGGGAAAAGGTAAGCGGACCGTAATCCACCGAAACGCTGTTTTTATTGGCAACCCACGTACGGAGGTTCACCGCCATCGGCAGGGAGAGGGTAACCACATCACCGGCTCTCCAGCTTTTCTCGATCCGGATCTGACCCAAATGTCCGTCGACAGGATAATCGGTTCCATTGATCTGCAACAGCGGGTTTTTACACCATGCTGGGATTCTAAGGTAGAGTGGGAAACTAACCGCCCGGGAGGGGTTGATGGTGAGAACAATTTTCTCGTCGAAGGGGTAATGGGTTTTTTCAGTAATGGTCACATCCGTTCCTTTCCCAACTTTTGCCCGGATCTCATTATCCGCATAAAAGGCGGCGGCCAGACCATTGTCGGAGGTGGCCAGCCAGAGGTTTTCAGCATAGTAAGGCCAGCCCTGACCCTGGTTGTGCTGGCAGCAGCGGTGCAGGTAGGGCGACATCAGGAACATCGGGCCTCCGTTCTGGATGCCCGGACTCTTTGAGGTTTTATCCGACTGAACCTGGTTGGGCGAGGTAAGGTAACGCAGCGCCTTCATGTCGGCCGGCAAGGCAGCAGGGTAGGAGTTAAAGGCAACATCCTCGCAGATTTCAGCCCAGGTGCCGTCGCCGGTAATCAGGTACAGAAGCTCGGTGGAGTTCATCATTTCTACCATCCCGCAGGTTTCAATCGCCTGTCTGGGATCAGAATAACCGGGCCTGCAATTCTCATCCGCACCGTACATCCCGCCCGGAACCTGGCCGTACAACCTCCTGATCTCATTGTAATTGCGGCCCGATGCTACCAGGTGCCTGGGATCCTTGCTCTGCATATAAAATGTGGTCGGCTCACCAAAGCTTTGTGCCATGTTTACGTTGTGCCAGTCGGGGATGCTGTCGGTCCAGTTGACCGATTTCCTGTGCACTTTCTGCGCCAGCTCAAGCAGCGCGACATCACCGGTGCTATTGTACAACCAGTATACACTGTACAGCAGGTTGCCGCCGCGGTTGGCCGGCCAGTATCCGATCAGGAATTTCTCGTCCGGTATGGTCTTCAGGTAGTTGAAATAGCGGGTCATCAGGTTGATCACCCGTTCATCCTTCGACCAAGAGTAATAATCCTGCAGGATATATAGCATAACCATGTTTGGCCAAAGATCATCCCGACCGGTGAGATCGGTGGCAGCGCCGGTGCGGCCTTTATCGGGACCGAACCAGCCGTCTTCCTTCTGGCTTTTTATCACGGCCTCAATCCAGATTTTCGATTCATCGAGCATCTCCTCGCGGTCAAGGATCTTTGCCAGGTTGCTGTAGCCTTTGAGCCAGTAGGGAACCTCTTCCCAACCATGATCACCCGATCCGTCTGCGCTCAACCAGGAGTTATTCTCCTTGATCAGGAACTGACTGATCTCCTCCAGATGTCCGAAATAGCCATCTGCCTGCAGCTCCAGCTGCTTCAGCAGCCAGCCCTGCGGCTTCACCGTTCCAACTGGAAGCTTGATATAGGGAGTATTCAGCAACGGAGCCTTATTGCCCGTGTAATTTCGGTTGGTCTGGGTGGTATCCGGCTGAGCCACAGATGTTACCTGAGGAACCGGGTTGCACCCCGTAGCGGCGATTACAATCGTCGTTGTTATTACAATCGCAGTGGTAAAGAGGGGAAAAGATTTCATAATGGATGAGAAATTAGAACAGAAAGATAATCATTCCTGATATGCTTTGTGCCAGGGGATCCCGGCCTCCGACGGGATGACAGTACATTTTTCCTACCTTTGCACCCCGGAATTTGTAGAGACGGATCATTATCCGTCTATCACGGATCATTATCCGTCTATACACGGATCATTATCCGTCTATACACGGATCATTATCCGTCTCTACGACGTTTCGGTCAAAACAGTGAAAAATGACATTATCAGAAGAAACAGCCCGGCGCAGAACATTCGCCATCATTTCCCACCCGGATGCCGGTAAAACAACCCTTACGGAGAAACTCCTTTTGTATGGCGGCGCCATTCAGGAGGCAGGGGCCGTTCGGAGCAACAAAATAAGGAAAACTGCTACCTCCGATTTTCTGGAGATTGAGAAGCAGCGTGGGATCTCCGTGGCCACCTCGGTAATGACTTTCGAATATAACGGGATTCGGGTTAATATCCTGGATACTCCGGGCCACAAGGATTTTGCCGAAGATACCTACCGGACCTTAACAGCCGTCGACAGCGTCATTCTGGTGGTTGACCGGGTTAAGGGGGTGGAAGAACAGACCCGCAAGCTGATGGAAGTGTGCAGGATGCGGAACACCCCGGTGATGGTCTTTGTCAACAAGATGGACCGGGAGGGGATCGAGGGGATCGAGTTGCTGGAAGAACTGGAGGATGAGCTGAAGATATCCACCTGCCCGTTTACCTGGCCGATCGGAACCGGCAATCAGTTTAAAGGGGTTTATAACCTGTATAAAAAAAGCGTCCAGCTCTTTTCACCAGGGAAAAGCACAATTTCAGAAATGATCCTCAGCAGCACCGATCAGAATCCGGCTGAGCTGGAGGAGTTTGCCGGCAAGGAGAATCTTCGGAAACTGTGGGAAGAGATCAGCCTTACATCAGAGTTGTTTGAACCCTTTGATTACAAGAGATATCGCGACGGGCACCTGGCGCCGGTCTTTTTCGGCAGCGCCCTGAATAATTTCGGCATCCTGGAGCTCCTGGAGACTTTTCTCGAGATCGCACCCGGACCCGGATCTGCCGAGGCACACGAGCGGACCATCCAACCCGATGATAAACTTTTCTCGGGCTTTATCTTTAAAATTCATGCCAACCTCGACCCGAACCACCGCGACCGGATTGCTTTCCTGAGGATTTGCTCCGGCCGCTTTGAGAAGAACAAACTTTATTACCATCCGCGGTTGGAAAAACGCATGCGGTTTTCTTCGCCTACTGCCTTTATGGCCAACGCCAAAAGCTCGGTGGATGAAGCTTTTCCAGGGGATGTCATCGGGTTATATGATAATGGGAGTCTTAAGATCGGGGATGCGCTAACCGAGGGAGAAGTGCTCAATTTCAAGGGGATACCCAGTTTTTCACCGGAAATCCTGAAAGAGGTCATCAACATGACCCCCTTCAAGGCCAAGCAGCTGGAGAAGGGAGTCAGGCAGCTGACCGACGAAGGATTAGCACAGCTCTTCATTCAGCAGCCGGGAAACAAGAAAATCATCGGAACGGTTGGTGAGCTTCAGTTCGATGTAATCAAGTACCGCCTGGAGAATGAATACGGTGCAACCTGTAATTTTCATGCTCTACCCTTTGCGAAGGCCTGCTGGATGACCTTCAAGGACAAGACCCAGATGGAAAACCTGCTGAACCGGAAAGCTTCCGTCATTGCCTTTGACAAGGAGGATAATCCGGTTTTCCTGGCCGAAAACGACTGGATGCTCCGGATCATCAAGGAGACCTACCCGTCGGTCAGCTTTTTCAAAACATCAGAATTCAAACCTGAAACGGAAATATCCGTATGAACGGATGTATCTGAATGGACGGATGTATCCGTCCCTACAGGATTTCCCTTGATATCTCGTCAATTCCTTTCCGTGTCCTCGGCGCCAGCTCCTTCTCCCGCTGCGATTCATCCAGTTGACCTGGATCACCCTTATAACCGAGTGCAATGCATGCAACCGGCTCGTAGACACTTGGGTCAACATCCAGTGATTCAATTACTTTGCCAGCATCAAAACCGCCCATGAGGTGCCCATAGATATTCATACTGAGAGCCTGCAGGATCAGGTTCATGTTGGCGGCTCCCAGGTCGTGCTTCGACCATAGGTTCGGCCTGCCCGGATCGCGCTCCTTTTTGGCCAGGGTAACCATCAATACCGCAGCTTTCCTTGCCCAGCTCTGGTTTCCGGGTGTCAGACAATCCAGAATTTTATAAAAGCCCGATGTTCCGCGATGGGCGTAAAGGTAGAACCAGGGCTGCATGTTACCCCCGCTGAACGACCAGGAGGCAGCCTCGAGAAGGGTATTCAAATTCTCCTCACTGATCATTTCAGGAGAAAAACTCCTCGGACTCCAGCGTTCACGGATCATGTCCAGGACAGGGTATCGGGTAGTGGCGGATTTCATTTTTTTGGGATGATCCACAAAGGTTTACAAATGGTACACAAATTTACACAAAACAAAGTCCACAGATGACGCAGATTAACACAGATGGCCAGAGCGAAATCTGCGTAATCTGTGTAATCTGTGGAGAAAAAAGTGTCCTAACCCCCCACCACCATTCTTCGGGTAGCCTTTTCACCACCGGCCTTCAGCGTATAAAAATATATTCCTGATTCCAGACCGTCCTTCGGTACAGATATCATATGCCGGCCGGCAGGTTTGGTTCCTTCATTCCGGACCCTGATGATTTTCCC
>MEOR01000012.1:7433-13007 GCA_001769295.1 Bacteroidetes bacterium GWF2_49_14
GGATTCGGAAAATTTTGATCCAATGAGGTAAGGAGATCCATGGAAGGCAACCCGTCGATCCGGTTCTCATGGTTGTTGATATTCAGCCGGATCATTTTGTTGAAGGAGGAGCCTTTCTTCCAAACTCCGTCGTTAACCTGATAAGTCCATTGCTTGTCAAAGGAAGCCGGAAAAGTTTTGGTACTGCCAAGCCAAAAGGTATTGCCCCGGTTAATGAGTTGCTCCTCCGACAGGTAGGTCCAGAATTGCACCGCTGCCACATACCTTTTACCGGCCATCATTTTCTCGCCGGTACCGTCGGCTTCCAGCGGCAGGGTAACCCATCCCTTTTGCAGAACCGTTGAATCCACGGTCATCATCTCGCTGGTAAGCAGCTCTTTCATTTCCACCGTCTCCGCGGATCCGGAGGTGATTTCGAGCAGTACGAATTTAAAGTCTGCCCCGATATTGGCTTTTGAAATATAGGCTGATATGGAACTGGCCTCGCAGTCAGCGATCGGATTAAACTCAACCCCCATCAGGTCGCCTTCATGGGTGTACTGGTAGTAATCCCGCCAGGGGCTCTCGTCCGCTTCGCTAACATCCGGGGTCCGGGCGAAAGCACTGTCGGTGACATGGAAATACCAGGATTTCAGGTTGTTTCCGGGATTCTGGTCTGCCTGGTCCGATTGCATCGACAGGGTCAGCTGATAGTGCCCAAAATCCACGGGTGTATAAGTCTGGCTGATGAAAAGTGTGTCGGCCGGATCCCCATAGTACCTGGAATTGAGGGTATTGGAGGTGGTTGAAAACTGCGTTACCCCATTTTTCAGAATCTCGGCTGTTAATCTGATATGGGTCTGCTCTTCATCCCCGTAATTGATCACACTGCCCTCAAATAAACCAACCGGCCGGATCTGTGTTTTGGGTAACATGTAAAAGAACCCTTCAGAAACATTGCCGCCATTTTCAATCATCTGCACCTGCCAGTGATTCATTTTCAAATCATTATCCCAGCCTTCGGCAAAAGTCAGGTCATCTAACATCCAAAAATAGAGGATGGATCCCGACCAGGTAATCTTGATGGTTACCTGCGATTGGTTTGCAGCTACATCAGAGATATTTGCAGAAAAATGAGCAATCCCGGTATTGGCCAGGTTTTGGGTGTTGATGCCCCTGGCAGTCCCCATCTTAAGGTCGAATTCCGCCCAGTGGGCGCCGTTGTCATTCGAAACCTCCATCACCATCCGTGGTGTATTGAAATACTTGAACAGTTGGTCAAAGCTCATAATAACCGATGGGTGTCCGCTGAAGTTCATCAGCGGAAGGGTGATGGAGCTGTTCACATACAGCATATCCGTATAGCTCTTGTATGCATTGTAATTATCAAGATCGAGGGCGAGAAACCCGTTTTCCCGGGTTGCCGAGTTCAGGATATACCCGCCGTCGCGCTTCGACATGGGGCCTTGCAGGCTGTCCTTGGTCCAGGTCCAGACAAAGCCATTATCATCGGCTGAGTTGTCCTCAATCTTCCATCCGGCCGGTGCTGTCCATCCCTTTGGGTCCGCGGGGTTGCCCCAATTGAAATGCTCTTCCCAGAAAATTTGTCCATTGCCCTTTAGCCGCGGGGATTGGGCCATCATCACACCGCAAATCAGGCTGAGTGAGAAAGTGATTAATGCTCTTTTGGTGTCCATGGGTTTTTGTGTTATTTAAAAAACAAACGTAGATTGGAATCCTGAAGATTTTCTGAAGAAATAGACTTGCCATTCTTCATAACCTGACGCGTTTATCTTATGTTTGTTACAATACTTTTATTATGAATGCACTTCTTGGCGTTATTTTCCATTCCATCGGAGGGTTCGCTTCCGGGAGTTTCTACATGCCTTTCAATAAGGTTAAAGGGTGGGCCTGGGAAAGTTTCTGGATCGTCGGTGGCCTCTTCTCCTGGCTGATCGTACCACCCCTGGCAGCCTGGCTTACGGTTCCCGGATTCGCCGAAATCATTTCCGCAACCTCAGGCCGGATCATTTCAATTACCCTGATGATGGGACTCCTGTGGGGAATCGGAGGATTAACCTACGGACTCGGGGTTCGGTATCTGGGCATGTCACTGGGTAATTCGGTGATCCTTGGCTTCTGCTCCGCCTTTGGTGCGTTGGTTCCCTCCATTTATTACAATATTAATCCAACCCCGGGAAAAATCTCTTTTACCGATATGCTGGGACATTCCGGTGGGCAGCTGGTCCTGATCGGAGTTGCACTCTGTATTACCGGTATTGTCATTATGGGGAAGGCAGGCCTGAGGAAGGAGAAGGAGATAACCAAAGCGCCGAACCTGACGGGCGACAAGGAATTCAGTATCGTTAAAGGTCTGATTATAGCAACCTTGTCAGGTATCCTGAGCTCGTTTTTTAATTTCGGTATCGAAGCCGGAAAGCCGATGGCCGAAGCCGCCGTGGTGGCCGGTTTTAACCCGCTGTTCCAAAACAACGTCACCTATGTGGTGCTGCTGTGGGGCGGACTCACCACCAACCTCATCTGGACCACCATCCTCCATCTGAAAAACAAGACCTACGGGAATTTCACCGATAAAAAGACCCCGCTTCTGAACAACTATTTCTTTGCCGCCCTGGCCGGAACCATCTGGTTCATGCAGTTCTTCTTCTACGGAATGGGGGAGAGCAAACTCGGCAATGGCGCAAGCTCCTGGATCCTGCACATGTCAACCATCATACTCACCGCAAATATGTGGGGCCTCTACCGCCGCGAATGGAAGGGCGTTTCAAAGGCCACCATCTGGACCTTCATCGTCGGGATCACCGTGATTTTAGGTTCTGTGTTCATCGTGGGGATCGGTAATTCAATGAAATGAGAATCAGGAAAAGATTGATCGACAATCAGAATATAAAATCATGAAATTTTTCTTTAATCTGATCCGGACGCATGTAAGCGTCCCTACCATGCTGATATTGTTTTGTTTGCCTTTAAATGCACAGAATATCCGCCCCGAATTCAAGGCCAAAGGGCTGGCCGGAAACCCGGTTTTCGAGGGTTGGTATGCCGATCCGGAAGGGATCATTTACGGAGATACCTGGTGGATTTTCCCAACCTGGTCCGATGATTTCGGTGAGGTTCAGGCTCCGCCGAAAATGTCGGAATTTCAAAAGGATATACAGAAAAATACAATCAACAAGCAATATCTGAAGCAAACGTATCTGGATGCATTTTCCACCAAAGACCTGGTGACCTGGAAAAAACATTCGAAGGTATTGGATATCAGGAATATAAAATGGGCTGCTTATTCGATCTGGGCGCCTTCCGTGATCTATGCGAACAACAGGTACTACCTGTTTTTCGGAGCTAACGATATCCAAAACGACCAGCAGCCCGGCGGAATTGGTGTGGCCGTGGCAAAAAAGCCGCAGGGTCCCTACAAGGATGCAATCGGCAAACCACTGATCAATTCATTTCACAACGGAGCCCAACCTATTGATCAGTTCGTGTTTCACGATGATGACGGTCAGTTTTACCTGATTTACGGCGGCTGGAGGCATTGCAATATCACGAGACTGAAGCCTGATTTACTGAGCCTCGATGCGTTCCCCGATGGCGAAACTTTTAAGGAGATCACCCCCGAGAATTATGTGGAGGGGCCTTTTATGTTCAGGCGAAACGGGAAATATTACCTGATGTGGTCGGAAGGAGGCTGGACCGGTCCCAATTACAGCGTGGCCTATTCAATCGGCGACAGCCCGACCGGTCCCTTCCGGCGGATCGGTAAAATTCTGCAGCAAAATCCTGCCGTCGCCACCGGTGCCGGGCACCATTCCGTCATTCGCATTCCCAATACCGACGAGTATTACATAGTCTACCACCGGCGCCCGCTTGGTGACAAAAACGGCAACCACCGAGAAGTCTGCATCGACCGGATATATTTTAACCAGGATGGAAGCATTGAACCCGTGAAGATCACTTTTCAGGGTGTTGAAGCCAGAACACTGAAAAGTGGCCTTTGATCTGACTCTGGTAATTATTTGAATATCACCACAGCTAGTGTGAGGATCGTAAGACCGAGCGGGAGTGTGAATTGCCCAATTTTTTGAATGATTTTCAGTCCGGAGCCACCTGGGTTTTTGACCGCCTTCCTGATATGTATTTTTAGCATTATCAGCAAGATAACCAGGACTATAACCAATCCTAGTTTAATCTGCAACAACGGCATTTGAAACAATGCCCCCCAGTAAGGTCCCATCAGGAAAAGTCCGGAAACGATCAGGAAAGTTATTCCAAGATCACCCAGGATTCCAAGGCTCAAAGACCTGAGCGCATCCTTGCCAGCCTCTTCCGGGGTCATTTTGGATCGGGAGATTCCTAACACCATATGGGCAAAACTAACGCCTATGCCCATGGCAATACCGGTAATGTGGATGATTAGCAATAGTTCATGCATGGCTAAAGTGTTTTAGGGTTGTTTTATTACCGTACAATAAACAGGCGAAAATGTTTATCCGGTACTTCACCCCATGCCCCTAAGCCCCTAAGCCCTTAAGCCCCTAAACCTCTATCTAACGAATTTCTTGTTATTCAGAAACTCCCAGCTTTCCCGTGCGCTGACTACAGCGTCCCCACTGGTATACTGCTCAATCTCCACATACCAGTCCCTGATCTTATTCTTCTTCATCTGCTTGAAGATGCCTTCGAAGTCCATCTTGCCGCTGGCCCCGATCTCCTTGTCGTCCTTGATATGCGTCAGCTTGAACTGATCGGGGTATTTCTTCAGATATTCCACCGGGTTTGCACCGCCCTCCTGACACCAGTATACATCCAGTTCAAAACAGACATTTTTCGGGTCAACGGTCTTAAGCATATAATCCAGGATCACATGATCCCCGATTTTCTTGAATTCCACCGTGTGGTTATGGTATCCGAAAGTCAGACCGGCTTTGGCGGCACGTGCTCCCACCATGCTGAAATATTCGCAGTAGAGCTGTAGATCCTCAAGCTTGCTTTTGTCGTTGACCGGCATGGAAGCCTGAACAATATAGCTAGCCCCGGCTTCATGATGCGCCTCGATAGCCTGATCCCACCAGGTCATGATCTCGGCGCTCTTGTCTTTGGAAAACGAGCGGCCCAGGTGTGCACTGGTGAAGGCCATCCCAAGATCGGTAACCCGCTTTTTAAAATCGGCAGGCGCCAGCCCGTAGATTTTCCCCTCATTGTAACCGGCCGTCTCAAGATTCTTATAGCCGATTTTCGCAACTGCATCAAGCACACTCTGGATCCCGTCCTTGCCTATCTTATCACGGAGGGAGTAAAGCTGTATCCCGATATTTTTCGCTTTAGTGCCCGGGGTTACTGACTCTGAGAATAGCCTGGGTGCCACCATCACGCCGGCGGCTAATAGGGCGGATTGTCTGAGAAAATCGCGTCTGTTTTGCATGGGATGCACTGTTTAGTTTGCCCTAAAGATATCCATAAACAGGATGCCGCGAAAAAGAATTCTTACCTGTTTTTGTGATTTCTGTTGGCAATCTTGTCACCCCGGGTTTGCGGCTTTTTGTATTTTTTCATTTTCCTCAGGTAGGATCCGCC
>MEOR01000012.1:13042-15770 GCA_001769295.1 Bacteroidetes bacterium GWF2_49_14
GAAGTGAGGCTCCCTTGATTACCTTTTTTATATTCCGGTGCGGATTCGGGGCAACTCCTCTGGGCCGTTCATCGGGGATAAGTTTTTTGGATATTTCAATGCCTTCAGGGAATTCGATAACCGGGATTTTGTAATCCATCAGGGTCTCAATGGCCTCCTTTGAGGGCTCTTCCTTCGGGGTGAAGAACAGGATCGATTTACCCGGATGTTCGGCCCTGCCGGTCCGGCCAATGCGATGAATATAATTTTCCGGAAATGCCGGGGTGTCAAAATTGAAAACATGCGATATTTTCTCAAAATCCAGTCCGCGCGCCATCACATCGGTTGCTACCAATACGCGGGTTTTTCCATGCTCAAACTGCTGGACCGACTTGATCCTGAAATTCTGGGTTTTGTTGGAATGAATAATTCCGATCGTGGATCCGTGACTCTCGCCCAGGGCTTCAAAGAGCCGGTCGGCATTGTTCTTTGTCGACACGAAAACCAGAACCTTTTTATACTCCTTGCGGTCAGCAAGCAGATGCCGCAAAAGATTGATCTTGGTTTCAAAATTTTGCACGGGGTAGGACTGTTGGTCGATATTTTCCAATCTGGCGCCGCTCATGGCAATCGAAATCCTGACCGGGGCTGCAAAGTAGTCATCAATCAGTGCATCAATCTCTTCGGTCATGGTTGCCGAAAACATCAGGTTCTGCCTTTTTGACGGCAAGAGATCAAAGATGTTGGTCAGTTGAAACCGGAATCCGGCATCCAGCATGATGTCAACCTCATCAATCACCAGTTTTTTTACTGCTTTGAGTTGCAGCGCACCATTAACCACCAGGTCGTACAGCCGGCCCGGAGTGGCCACCAGAATATCGGTTCCCAGGCCAACCTGCTGCCTCTGGGTATTGATATTTACACCCCCGAAAACTCCCAACACCCTTAAATTCAGATATTTCATCAGGCTTTGTGCCTGCTCAACCACCTGCATTACCAGTTCCCGCGTGGGAACCAGAATGACAATGCGGGGTTGAATTTCCTTGGAAAATTTCAGGTCCCTCAGCAGCGGGAGCATGTAAGCATACGTCTTTCCGGTACCCGTCTGTGCGATGCCCACGATATCCCTTCCGGAGAGAATTACAGGGTAAGCTTGTGTCTGAATGGGGGTTGGGCTCTCAAATCCCAGCTCATCTATGGCGGTTTGTAAGGGTTTGGAAAGGTTGAGTTCCTGAAATGAATTCATGCATAATTATTTCGACAAAGGTAGCATAAAATCCAGGGGGGTCTCATACCCCTTCTTGTTCCCGGTCTGGGCGCCTGTTTTTAAGCACGCAGAAAATATCAGGACTGTTGAAATCAGGATTATTTTTCTCATTAGATCAGATTTGAGGTAATGATACCGCATTTGTTTCTTTCTCGCAAAGGCGCAAAGACGCAAAGGGAGCTATTGCGCTTCTTCTTTGCGTCTCTGCGACTTTGCGAGAGAAAAAATTCCCTGCGGGAAATTTAAAACTCAATCCTAAACCCGATCGCGTGCCCGCAAGGCATGGTCTTTGGCGTCGTAATCTCCAGCACATCAGCCTTCTGCTTCCATTTTACCGGTTCCTGCGAGCCCATCAGGGTAATGCTTTTTATCGGCTTTGCGGGATCACCCGTTAATGCCAGCGCTTTCACCAGGATCTTTTTATCAGTCGGGATATCCATGCAAAACATATACACGGCATTGCCCTTTGCGGTGAACCTGAAATCTTTTGCAGAATAATCGGAACGCTTGCTTTCGCCAAATCCGCCATCCGGGTTTTCGGTCGGACCTTCGCCGGCAATCTTCCACGGGCGGGTGCCATAAATTCCTTCGCCATTGATATCCAGCCATTTTCCCATCTCGAGCAGCACATCGATCTGCTCCTGCGGAATGGTTCCGTCGGCTTTTGGCCCGATATTGAGCAGCAGGTTGCCGTTCTTGCTGACGATGTCGATCAGGTCGTCGATCAGGGAATTTGGCGTTTTATTCTCTTCGCCGTCGATATAGCCCCACGACCGTTTCCCGATGGAGGTGTCGGTCTGCCAGGGATATTTCTTGGTTGCCTTGCTGCTCCCGCGCTCAATGTCATACACGGCCACGCTTTCAGGATATGACTCATTCTTGTAGTTTATCACAACTCCCCTTTTCCACTCTTCACCTCTGTTATAGTAGTAAGCGGCAAATGTTTTCCGGTACGGTTCCATTGCTTTTTGCTCGATCCACCAGTCGAACCAGAAAACCTGGGGCTGGTATTTGTCGACGAGCTCGGTGCAGCGCAGGAGCCAGTCGTTCATGAACTCCGCCGTTAGGGTATCTTTTTCTTCCATGGCCGGACCGTACAATCCCGCATATTTCGGGTCCTGTACATCTGACGGGATCTTTTTTCCGCCGTTCATGAACCACCAATGCTCTATCCGGTGGGAAGAGAGGCCGAAAACCATTCCGTGCTTTCGGGTGGCGGTTGCCAGTTCACCGATGATATCCCTTTTCGGGCCCATCTTAACCGCATTCCATTCCGATAAACGCGTATCGTACATGGCGAATCCGTCGTGGTGCTCGGCCACCGGAATGACATATTTCGCACCGGATTTGCGAAATACCTCAGCCCACTCATCAGCATTGAATTTCTCCGCCTTGAACATCGGGATAAAATCCTTGTACCCGAATTTGTCCTGGGGTCCGTATTTCTCCAGATGATGCTTATAGGTAGTTCCGTTCAACAGG
>MEOR01000013.1 GCA_001769295.1 Bacteroidetes bacterium GWF2_49_14
TAGATTCCAGTGATCACAGGCACGGCCTGATTTCTGGCCCCCGGCAACCATCGGTGTTCCGGTTGAGTCAACCGTCTGCTCCCAGAGGTACCATTGGTTATTGGTGTTGTGCCCTTCAACCTGGTGGGCGGCAGTAGCCACACCCCACCGGAAGTCCTTTGGAAAGGACAGATTATCGGAGTTGATCTTGTCCCAGTTCCACCGGGTTTGGGGCCGGGCAAGCTGGAAAAGCACGCATGCCAGGATCCAGAGACCGATGAAAGAGGCAAGAACTATGATGAGGGAGCGGAGTTTGCGGTTCATCTTGTTTATGGTTAGTGGTTACTGGTTAGGCCGGCTCTAAGGCCGGCCGGTACACTTGTCATTCCCGCGAAAGCGGGGATCGCGTGCCATAAAGCAGGGTACGCAAGGGAACCGGGCAGCAAATTTCTGAATCGGAATGGTTGTGCGACATGATTTTATCTGATTAAACCTTCATAAATTTATGTATTCCAACTGATAAAATCCAAACTTATGAAATCCCGATTTGTTCTGCCAGCAGCCATCCTGCTGATTCTTTTCATGTCCGGATGCACCGGACTCACTGAACTTCCCATGTACTGGGGCCATAATGCCGGATCTGCTGACATAAAACCAACTGGTTATCATGCTGATACAAAGACCGGATGGATGAGCTTCAACGATAGCACCCACATTTATTTTGCCTTCAGCTTCTTTGATCCCCGGGTTCAGACCCTGGTTTTGCGGAACGGAATGACCGTTTTTCTCGATCAGACAAAAAAAATGAAAGAAGATTGCTTTGTTAAGTTTCCACTGATCAAACGGGAGGTTATTGCAGGCGTAACGGAGGGTCAGCAACTCGCCCAGCAGCGTGGTCGCCAGAACCGGCAGCAGCGAACCACTACGGAGGCGCTCCTTGAACAAGCCCAGGGTTTTGAATTGCAATGGAAAAATGGCGAAAAGGTGATCCAGATCAATCCTTCGCTGGAAAAAACCGACTTCCACACGTTCATTGCCGTGGATACTGCCAACGTATTAAATATTATTGTAGGAGTGCCGATAACCTATCTGAATCCAGGCGGCTTGGCAGCGCTGGATGAAATAGTCGTCGGGCTTCGGTTTGGCCAGTCGGCCGCTGAACTTCAGAGCGGAGGACAGCAGCAGATGGGCGGTGGCCAGCAGTCGGCCATGAGTGGTACGGGTGCAGGTTCCGGGGGGAGCAGCGGCGGCCGGGGCGGAAGTCGTGGCGGAGGAGGCGGCGGACGCGGCGGCGGAGGCGGAGCCTCTTCAGCCGGAATGCAGCAGGGCGGAGCTCCCGGAGGTAATGCAATGATGCCGGCAACCACCGAGTTCTGGTACAAGACAAGGGTGATGAAGAAATAGGGAATAGGGGCATGGGGAACTATGGCATTAAGGGAAGTATTGTGGGAGTTTTGTGAACATTTCGCACCTTTGCCTTGTTTGGATTAATTTAGTTATGTCCAGAGAGATAAACGTTTTCCTGGTAATCCCTGTGCTTCTGATCCTTTCAAACCTTGCTGTTCAGGGGTCAACTACGGTCGATATTATTGCACCGTCATATTTCCGTTCCGGAGACTATGTGCCGGTTATCGTGAAATTCATTTCGGCGGAGGGTACCATTGACAGTACCGTCACCGGAGATTTTACATTAAGGGCATCAAGCGGAACTCTCAGCAAGCCGGGATTCAAGGTTTTCCGCGGAGTCGGTTCTGTAACCACAAGGATCAACGCCACTTCTGACATAATCCTTTCCCTATCGGATTACACGGGTTTTAAAAACATCAGATTAGACAATCCCAGTCAAACTGCCATTCAGGGCACCCTGAACTCTACATCCACATGGACTTCCGATCATCTTTACATTATTACCGGAACCCTGACCATACCTGCAGGTGTGACCCTGACGATCAGTGCCGGTACACAAATCCGGATTCGTCAGGATGCTAATATTCTTGTTAATGGGAAAATCAAGGTCAACGGTGTTCTCCAGGATCCGGTTCATTTCACTGCAGATATCTGGGGGAACGCATGGGGCGGTATTGAACTTTTGAGTGGCAACCTGGAATCCGTTTTCACCTACGCCCTTTTTACAGGAGGAGGAGGTGATGTGACACGCAAATTCGTCCATTCCGATAGTCAGCCCGTATTGAAAGCCGATGGAGCCAAACTGAATGTTTCCAACTGCTGCTTTATTGATAATGAAGGCAAGGCCATGGCCAGCCTGGAAAGCACTAACACCGTAACAGACTGTCTTTTTGCACGTTGCGACACTGGCTGTGAATTTCGGTTCAGCAACACCGTCCTGACAGGCACATATGTGATGTTCATCCCGGATGAGGACCGTGTCATAGATGATGTGGATAATGATGCCATCTATTTCTGGGATAAAAAAAGTTCCGGCGGAACCCGTTCGGTTGTCAACCATTGTGTTGTTTATGCAACGGAAGATGATGGTATGGATTTTAACTCCTCGGCCAGGGTGGATATTCGGTTTTGTTTTGTCAACCTGGTCAATGACAAGGGTTTTTCTGCCGGCAATGCGTCAGATCTGAAAGTTTTTGGATGCGTGGCAGCTAATTGCCCGGAAGCCGGTATCGGGGCCAAAGATGAATCAACACTGCTTTTTGAAAACGGAACCTTATACAAAAATACGCTGGGTGTAAAAGGTTATGAGAAATATGCGGGCCAGGGCGGCGGTAACATTACCGTAAAAAACAGCATTATAAGCCAATCCGTCGACCGGCCTTTTTCCGAAGATGCTGAGTCAGACGTCAGGATTACGTACTCCTTATCCGATACGGATGTGATATCCGGAACCGGGAATAAAACAGGCAATCCCGGGTTCATCAATTCCGCCACACTCGATTTCAGGCTCTCGTCATCCTCCCCGGCCATCGATTCGGGTGATCCATCAAGCCCTCCGGATCCCGACGGAACACGGGCTGATATGGGTGCTTATCCTTTTGCTCAGGCTGTTGTACCTCCGGTTACCGGAGTCAGAATAAATGAAGTTGTTTCAAAATTCAGCACTTTCTATCCGGATGAGCATGGTCTCTATTCCGACTGGATTGAGCTTTACAATACAAATGACTACGCAGTCAATATCGGTGGATTATACATGACCGATAACCTGACTGATCCATTCAAGGTTCAGATCCCTTCAGGCAAAGCTGATTCAACATCGATCCCGGCCCATGGGTATATCGTGTTTCGTGCAGACCTGCTAAGCGACCTTGGCGTGAACCACCTGGATTTCCAGCTTTCCAGCAACGGCGAGCAGGTTGGATTGTGCAGGAAATCAGGAACAGCCACAGTATGGATTGATTCATTATCCTTTCCGGCCCTCGCTACGGATGAGTCGTATGGCCGTTACCCCGATGGATCGGAAAACCTGCTCAAACTGGGGATTGCCACACCGGGAACAGCTAATACAGGCACCGTTCCCGATGTGAAAGGCTCTCTCTTTATCAACGAGTTTATGGCCCGATTCCCAAATTCTTATCCCGATGAGCACGGGCTCTTTTCCGACTGGATAGAAATCTTCAATGCCGGTAACGAAGACATTAACGTTGGGGGATTGTATTTGTCAGACAACAAAACAAATCCCACCCAGCACCGTATTCCGCTGGGGTTAGGGGACTCCACCCTGATCCGGGCAGGCGGGTTCAAGGTATTCCGGGCTGACGCAAGTCCTCAACTGGGATATAACCACCTGGATTTCGAGCTTGCCGGAGCCGGCGAAGATGTAACGCTGGTGCAAATTTCGGGGGGGGGGACCATTATCATCGATTCTGTTCATTACCCCCAGCAGAGTATGGGCATATCTTACGGCCGTCTTGCAGATGGCCAGCCAGGCTGGCGGCAGTTCTGGACCCCAACACCCGGACAAAGCAACAGCCGGACCTCAGGGATCGTGGACACGGGCACAATGAATCACCCGGTTTCCGTTTACCCGAATCCGTTTGAAACCTCGGTTACCATCCGGTATCAGCTGACGGAGCCATCGGAGGTAACCATCAGGATCACCGACCTGACGGGTAAAACGGTTTACTCATTTTCCCCGTCAGGGGAAATCCAGTCAACCGGCGAGCATGAAATTGAGTGGAACGGCACTAGCGCCTACGGACAGGAACTGCCATCCGGAGTTTACGCGGTTACAATTCTACCTGGCATGGGAATACCGCAGAGATCCCTGATGATAAAAAACTGAGGGTGCTCCAACTTTAACTGGCAACCGGCAACCGGTAACCGGTAACCTGTTTCAGCCAAGGGGGGCTTGAGGGCATGGGGGGAAAACAATTAGCGATCTTTGTTGTTAGTAATAGCAACTCTAGTTGCTGATTGCCAGATGTCTTTCCGGATTTGCATAATTGCTTTTATTGTTTTTATAAGTTGGGGCAACACTGCTGGCCGTGCAGAAAGTACGGCACAGATTACAGCACCTTCCACCATACGTTCCGGCGACTATCTGCCCGTGGTGGTCAGATTTATTACTTCAGATGGCAAAATTGACAGCACCGTCACAGGCGATCACCGGCTCCGGGCCAGCTCCGGCTCACTCAGCAAGACAACCATAAAAGTGTTTCGGGGAGTGGGATCTGTGACCACGCGTGCTACTGCGTCCTCCGATTTCCTATCCCTCACGATTGATGGCTTTTCGGGATCCCGCACGGTCGGATTGCTGACAAACCCTCAAACCGTAAATCATCAGGGCACTCTCTCCAGCAGTGCTTTTTGGGATTCCGGCATAATCCATGTCATTACGGCCGACCTGAAGATTCCGGCCGGAGTAACACTTACAGTCAATGCAGGGGTTTTAATTAAGGTAGCACAGGATGCAAATATCGAAGTTGATGGATCAATAGTCTCTGACGGCACTTTATCCAACCCTGTATACTGGACATCTTCGACCTGGGGCAACAACTGGGGAGGAATCGAACTGCATCCGGGGAGTACAGATTCCAGGTTCAACTATACTTTTTTCACGGATGGCGGCGGCGACCAATCCCGCATTTTTATCCATTCAAACAGCCAGCCGGTTGTCAAAGCGGACGGGACCATCCTGATCATGGATAACTGCTATTTCATCGACAACAGAGGGAAAGGGGTTGGAACGAATGAATCGGAAAATTACCTGACCGGATGTCTGTTCGCCCGATGTGATATCGGTGCGGAGTTCCGGTTCAGCAACACCTTTCTCACGGAGGTCTATACCATGTTCATGCCCGATGAAGACGGGGTAGCATCAGATGTGGATAATGACGGTATCTATTTTTGGAATAAAAAAACATCGGGAGGTGTTCGGTCAGTTTTGAACCGGTGCGTTTTACATTTGTCAGAAGATGATGGCATTGACATCAACAGGAACGCAAAGGTAGACATCCGGTATTCCTTCGTCAACCGGGTTTTGGATAAGGGTATTTCGGTCAGTATGGGAGCTGATCTCACTGCATACAGAAGCATCATTGCGAATTGTGTTGACTATGGATTAGGCATTAAAGAAGGTGATGTTGTGGTATTTGATCAGGGGACCCTGTATGGAAACGGTACCGGAATCAAGTTTTATGGAAACGCCAGGCTTACGCTAACCAGCACGATAATTTCCCAGTCCCCGGGAGGATCCATTCTGAATCCCAGCGATGGCACTCTTGTATGCAGCTACTCCTTGTCTGATCTTCATACTCTTCCGGGTACCGGCAACCTGCGTAGCAATCCAAAGTTTGTCAACCCTGGATCCCTTGACTTCAGGCTGCAGGAAGTATCGCCAGCCATTAATGCCGGTAATCCCAATGCCGGGCTTGATCCCGATGGAACCCGGGCTGACATGGGCGCCTACCCTTTCCTTCAGTTTGTTGATCCTGTAGCGGGAATTGTAATAAACGAAATTGTCTCCCAATACGGAAATTCATATCCGGACGAACATGGAAATTATTCCGATTGGTTTGAATTATATAACAAGAATGACTTCCCCGTTAACCTCGCCGGACTTTACTTTACCGATCACTCCTCAGATCCCACCCTGTTTCGGATTCCATCCGGCAATCCTGCCCGGACAACAATTCCCGCCAATGGGTTTTTAGTGTTTTTTGCTGACAATCAACCAGAACTTGGAGCCAATCATGTTGGTTTTCAATTGGTCAGCTCCGGTGAGGAGATCGGAATTGCACAAAAAACAGGTACCGAAATCATCATCCTTGATCAATGGTCATTCCCAGGTCTCGCTGTTGATGAATCCTATGGCCGGTTCCCGGATGGCACCGGTACACAGCGAAAACTCCCGGTTTCCACACCAGGAAGTACCAACATCAATGAGATCCGGGAACTGAAAAATGTACTCTTTATCAATGAGTTTATGGCCCGATTCCCTGATTCTTATCCCGATGAGCACGGTCTCTTTTCCGACTGGATAGAAATCTTCAATGCCGGTATACAAGATATTAACGTTGAGGGGTTGTATTTGTCAGACAACAAAGCAAATCCCACCCAGCACCGTATTCCGCTTGGGTTAGGGGACTCCACCCTGATCCGGGCAGGCGGGTTCAAGGTATTCCGGGCGGACGCAAGTCCTCAACTGGGATACAACCACCTGAATTTCGAGCTTGCCGGAGCCGGTGAAGATGTTACCCTGGTGCAGGTTTCCGGGGGGGTGACCCTTTATATTGATTCGGTTCACTACATCCCGCAAAGTATGGGTGTATCTCACGGCCGTCCTGCCGATGGGCAGCCGGGCTGGCGGCAGTTCTGGACCCCAACACCCGGACAAAGCAACAGCCGGACCTCAGGGATTGTGGAAACAGGAACGCTGAATCACCCGGTTTCCGTTTACCCGAATCCATTTGAAACCTCGGTTACCATCCGGTATCAGCTGACGGAACCGTCGGATGTAACCATCAGGATTACCGACCTGACGGGTAAAACAGTTTACTCATTTTACCTGGCAGGGGAAATCCAGTCTACCGGCGAGCATGCGGTTGAGTGGACCGGCACCGGACCATCCGGCCAGCAACTGCCATCAGGAGTTTACGCGGTTACAATTCTACCCGGCAAGGGAATACCGCAGAGATCCCTGATGATAAAAAACTGACCGGATTTCTCCATTTCTGTTTATTGACCGCATATAAGGTATTAGCAAGCGAATATTTAAAAAATTTGATATACTTTTGGTATATACTAATTGTATATCATGAAACTTTTATCTCTCAAACTGGACGAAGAGATATTCTTGGAAATGGAAAGTATCCTGGAACAGAAGGACCAGCCGCGCAACCGGTATATTAATGATGCAGTGCAGCATTTTAACCGATTGAATAAACGGAACATTCTGTCAAAGCAGCTGGCAATCGAATCGCGGATGGTAGCGGAAGAATCCATGAGTGTTCTATCTGAATTTGAAAGTCTTGAAGATGAAGATCAGGCAATTTGACGTTTGGATTGCCGACCTGAATCCGCGTGCCGGAACTGAACCTGGCAAGGTACGGCCTGTGCTGATTGTTCAGACGAATTTATTAAACAGGATTCATCCCTCTACGCTGGTTTGTCCCATAACAACCCGGGTTTGCCCGGAGGCCAGTCTCCTCAGGGTTCATATTACTCAACCCCTGGGTGATACCGGACTCCCCAGCGATATCATGATTGATCAGCTGCGAGCCATTGATAACCGGCGCTTTATAAAGAAAATTGGCACCCTTCAACCCGCGCAAGCGGAGAAAGTAAAGGAAAACCTCAGGATTGTACTTGATTTGTAACATTCGTAGAGACGCATAATAATGCGTCTCTACATCTGACCTCTGACTTCTATTTCAGCCAATCCGCCAGAACTTTCTTCTGCAGTTCAGTCGGGTTTTGTGCTATGGAAATCAGAAAACTTCTCTTATTCATGGTCTTATTCAGGTAGCTGATCGCCGGCTCCTGAGGTGTAAGATCAATTTTGAGTCCGGCATAAGCCAGATATTTCCCGTAATCAATGGGATTGGTCGTATACACATAGTCAAAAAACTCTGACAGCGAGCAGCCGGCCGCCTTTTCGCAAACCTCGCGGAACTCGGCATCAGTAAAGCCCCGGTTTCTTTTTTTGTTGAAATCCTGATACAGAGTCCTCATCACGTCATCCAGGGAATTGACATTTTGCGAAGCCTCCCGGATTTTCAGGTCCAGAAGCATGCAAAGGGTATTCCCTTTATTGTAATAGTTGATGGAGACGCTTTGGGAATTCTCTGCCCGATTGAAGAAGAGCATCCAGGTGTCCCAGCTGGATTGGGCGGCCGACTGAAAGCGGCTTCCCATGATGTTTTCGTGGGATCCGATCCCTTTTGCCGCACCCTCCAGGTATTGATCCCGGGATAGAAAACCGGCCCGGTTCAGGATCATGTCCTGATAATAGACCGTTCCACCCTCGCTGAACCAGAGCATATTGGTGAGGCACTCGCGATCATAATCGAAAGGCCCGAGAACAACCGGACGGATGGTTTTGATATTGTAAAGGTGAAAATACTCATGAGCAAAGAATCCCAGTAAACCACGATCCCTGTCCGCTTCCCCGTATTTCGAAACATCGGCAAAAACAGCCATGGAGTTCAGGTGCTCAAGTCCGCCCCCGCCCTTTTCCATGATCAGAAAAGTATAGTGCTTGTAGGGGATTTCCCCGATGATGGAGGTTCCGGCCTCTACGATTTTTTTCAGGTCGGCAGCCAGCTTTTCGCGGTTGCAGGTTCCCGGCTTTTCAATGGCAATGGTATGCGGAATACCCTTATACTCAAAGCTCAGTATCTCCTGGTTACCCACCAGGATGGGACAGTCGTACAAACGGTCAAAATCCGGAGCCGAAAAAGTATTGGCCTGCCCCTTTACGGGATCCAGTCCGGTGGAAACCTGCTTCCATTCCTTCCATGGGTTAATGGTCACCATCACCGGATGGCTCAGCTTGCCGCCAACATGGAAAAACACACCGGTGGGTGAGATGAAACCCCGGTTTTCAGCCAGATAGGGATCCGCAACCGAAGCCCGTGTTGCATATACATTATAAGTTGCAATGAGAGATTGGATTCCGGATGTCTGAACGGTCCAGGTATTTTTGGCCGTTTTGCGAAACGGAAGAGGCTTGCCGGCGCCATCTTTCACTTCGAGTCCTACCACATTTTTGGCCAGGTCAAGCACCATATAATATCCCGGGGTCCAGGCCGGCATCTTCAGCTCAACCGCTTCTTCTGTGATACCGTCATATCGGAATTCAACCTGATAATAGTGGCTGGCCGGCTGATCCATGGAAACCGTAAAGGACATTTTCCGGTCCTGGTTCTGACCCTGTGCAATTCCACTCGCTGATAGTATTGTGTATATCAGCAGAATACTGATCCCAAATAGCTTTTTCATCGGTCTGGATTTGAAAATGAAAGTACTTTTTAAAAGTGTATTTTGTACCTTTATTCTGAAAAAAACTTAAACCCCATGAAACCCCTTGCCTCCCGCAGATTTTTCTTCATGCTGATAATCATTGTCCTGGCAGGATTCTGCAGTGTGAATGCCCAGAAAAAATGGCCCTATCCGATCCCGGCCCGGATCGGTGACGGTACGAACAAGGATTTGTTTGTGATGACCCTGGGGGAGGTTCAGACACCCATTGCCGACGGCACCTTTGATCCTGTGAAGGACGAGATCCGGCTAAAAGATGGCCGCGTATTATCCAACTATTACCGGGATAGCCTGGGGGTCAAGTATTACAAACCGATTGATAAAACCATTTTCCCTCTGCCGCCATCGGGCCTCTGCACCTGGTACTATTACTATCAGGACATCAATGAAAACGAGGTTAAATGGAATACCGACTGGATCGCAAAAAACCTGATTGAATACGGCGCAAAGTATGTCCAGATCGATGACGGATGGCAGGCCGAGCGGGCGAACGGGAAACACGGGTCGCGCGACTGGACCGGCGTGGATACCGCGTTCCCCGGCGGGATGGCCGATCTCGCAAAATATATCAAGTCAAAGGGTCTGACCCCGGGAATCTGGATTGCACCCCACGGGCAGTCCAATGAATCGGTGGTTAACAGAAATAAAGGCGTTTTCATCCTCAAGCCCGACGGGACATCAGCATCAAAAACCTGGGAGGGCGACTGGCTGGTTGACGGTTCTTCAGCGGAGGGAAATGCCTACATGAAAGACCTTTTTAAAATGATGGTCGATTGGGGTTACGATTATTTCAAGATTGACGGGCAGCCCATTGTGCCGGAGGAATATGCCAGGAACAAGGCCTTATTGAAAAACCCGGGGGAAGCGGATGAAGTCTATCGCAAAACCCTGAACACCATTCACGAGGCCATTGGCCCCAACCGGTATCTGCTGGGGTGCTGGGGGTTGCCGGTTGAGGGCGCCGGTATCATGGACGGCACACGGACAGGGGGAGACGTGGTGCTGGGCTGGGATGGTTTTTTCACCTCCCTGGGCCCAACCATGGAATCCTATTATCAGCATAATATTGTCTGGTACACCGACCCTGATGTAATGCTTCTCCGGCAGCCCCTCACACTGGACCAGGCCCGAGTCTGGGCTACACTGCAGGGATTGACCGGACAGGCGTTGATGAGCAGCGACCGGCTGATGGACCTGTCCGAGGACCGGGTTGAACTCATGAAAAGGGTCTATCCGGCCGTTGACATACGCCCGCTTGACCTGTTTCCTTCTCAACGGAACAAAAGGATCTGGGATCTGAAAGTCAATCATCTGGGGAGAGAATATGATGTAGTTGGGTTGTTCAATTTCGAGGAAGGCAAATCGGAGTCCATCCGTCTCGACTGGAAAGATCTGGGCTTGCCGGAAGGAGTGCCGATCCAGGTATATGATTTCTGGAACCATGAATACATGGGTGCCTGGGAAGCCGGAATGGCGATTGTCCTACCGCCAACCAGCTGCCGGGTGCTCACCCTGATGCCAAATACCAATGACATTCAACTGATTTCAACCAGCCGGCATATCACCCAGGGGTGGGTCGACCTGCTCAGTATTAACTACATATCAGACGGAAAACAGTTCGAAGGAACCAGTCATATGATCGGTAATGATCCCTATGAGCTGGCATTCAGCTATCCGAGAGGGGAGTATTACAAAGTTCAAAGAGTCAAGATCAAAGATCAAAGAAAAGGGATAAGGATTAAGATTGAGGATCATCAGGGTTGGTCGACGGTAAGGATGGAGAGCCCGGTGAGCGGGGAAGTCGGTTGGGAGGTAACGTTTGAACCTGCTGATCATTACAAATACATTACCCGGGATCCCGGCAGGGCCTCAGCCGCCAGAGTGGGCCTCGACGGAGCCGACATCAGCTGGTCGCCCCAGTATTATCTTAACTCAGGCTATCAGGTTTATCTCGATGGCAAGCTTCTGGGATATACCCCGGAAACACATTTCCCGCTGCGCAACCTGGATCCTCTTAAAACATATGATGTTGAAGTGAAAACGGTTTGGGATGACGGAACCGTCAGTATAAAACCCGCGCCGACAGCCGGGGCCCAGGCAGCACCAGGATTGAGTTTTTCCGTAGCAGCCATGCTGCCGGGTGAATTCCGCCTCACGGAAATCGGACCGATGGTTGAACCCCGGTTTAACTTCAGCCAGACCTTCACTTTTGCAGGGAAAAAATACACCGACAATATTGCAGGATGGCTCAATACCTCATCGGAATATGACCTGAAGGGACTATTCACCCACTTTACCGCAGTGATCGGGATAGACGATGCCACGGAAGGGGAAAATGCGGGTAAGGAGGTTGAATTTATTGTCAGCGGTGACGGGAAAGAACTCTGGAGATCAGGATCCTTCAAAAAACCCGATACGCCCAAAAACCTGGATATCAATGTTACGGGTGTTAATATCCTGTCCCTCAAAATTACCGGGCCACAGACCCGGGGATTCGGGAGGGGGGGAATCCGGGCTGGGTGGGCGGAAGCCAAAGTAACAAGGTAGAAACTCAAACAAATCCACCTCACCCCCCGTCCCCCTCTCCCGCGCTTCCGTTGGTCGCGGGAGAGGGGGCGCGGAGCACCTGCATTATTTCATACAATGAGTTGCTTTCGAACAGGTTCTAAAGCTAGTTTTTTTGAATCTCCAAAACCTTGCCTGATCACCAAATTTGGCAAAAGCTGACTCCCCTCTCCCGTGACCGGAGTGATAGCGTAGTGAGCGCGGGAGAGGGGCCGGGGGTGAGGTGGATATCGGCCAATTGTCAATCCTTGCCAGTCGGCTTAAACATATCCCCTGCCGTCAGACCGCACAACTTCTTCATCCGCAGGCACCAGTTCAGGTTGCCCAGGTTGCTGTCGGCATTGTTGGTTCCGAAGGAGAATTTCGCGCCCTCCTTTTTGGCCAGCTTGATAAATTTCTCCGATGGGATGCGGTAGCGGTTATTGATTTCAATGGCAACGTTGTTCTCAATTGCGGAACGAATCACGCGCAGCATCCGTTCTTCCGTCCAGAGCTGGTTGTATTCCGATGAAATGCACTCGGGCAGGAAAGTGGGATTTACATAGATATCAATGGGTTCCGTGCCAAGAATGGTCTCGATGCGATTAACCAGTTCATCCATAAACTTTTCCTTGTCGGGCACCGTCACCTCTTCTTTGATCCAGAGCCGCACTCGTTTGCCCGAGTCATCGGTATAGGTCATGGCATCTGTAAACACATAATCGAACTTCCGGATCACCTCAGGAGAGAACATTTTCACCCATTCCCTGCCCTCCGCCTGCATGGCCAGGAGAAACGGGGAATTTTTCATGGATTCCAGCCAGGCAAGAGCCGCGCTGTCGGTTTGGGTGGGAAAACCCAGCCCGCAGTTAAGCGCCACTCCATATTTGATTCCGGTTTGTCTGGAATGTTCCACAGCCTTATCATAGGTAAAGTCCCCCTTCAGGTGCACATGGTAATCTACAAGGGGAAAATCTGACTGGGCACTGGCGGCAAGGCCGAGTGCCAATAGAGTCAGGCTGATGGTAA
>MEOR01000014.1 GCA_001769295.1 Bacteroidetes bacterium GWF2_49_14
ACCGTTCAACGTGTGACCAACCTCGATGAGTTCGTTAACGACAAACTCAACGACGTTAAGCCGCTTGGCGCCCTGTCGCTGACCATCCAGAAATTCTACCGCGTCAACGGAAAGACTACACAGTTAAAAGGGGTTGTGCCCGATGTGGTACTTCCCGACTCCTATCAGGACATGAAAATCGGGGAAAAAGAAGAAGAATATGCGCTAAGCTGGGACGAAATCGCCCCGGCCAGATATACACCCTGGACCCAGGTCTTGCCGAAGGACAAGGTGCGGTCGGCCAGCGAAAAACGTGTAGCCGCCAATGATCAGTTCCAGCTGATACGGCAAAATGCCGCACGGATCAAGAGGGATTCCGACAAATCGCTCTTCCCCCTGAGCCTGGATGCCTATCTGAAGGAGCTGAAAGCACAAACCCTTGACGCAAAGAAATACGAGAAAATCATGAAAACGGCAACCGGGTTGAAGATAAAAGTGCCCAATACCGATCTCGCCCTGATGAAGAGCGACACGGCAAAAAAAGAGATCTCCGACCGAATGATCGAAGATCTCTCAAAAGACATTTATTTAGAGGAGGCTGTGCTGGTACTGAGGGATATCAGGCTCATATCCCCATCTTTGTAAACATCTCCCGGGTTTCCTTGTCCGATGGCCGGGTCATCTTTACACTGATGATCCTGCCTTCGGGATCGAAGAACATGAAAGTAGGCACGCCCTTTATCTTGTAGTCTTTGCAAAGTTGTGATTGCCAGCCTTTCTCGCCTTTGATCTGAACTCCCTTTAATTGCTTTTCCGGAACGAATTTCATCCAGGCATCGTGGTCATCATCAATCGAATAACTGATGAAAACGATATTCTTTCCTTCAAAATCCGTTTCCAGTGAATCCAGATAGGGAATTTCGCCAATGCATGGCCCGCACCACGTAGCCCAGACATCCACATATACATATTTACCCTTGAAATCAGATAGTCTGACCGTATTGCCCTGCATATCCCTGCCGGTGAATTCGAACGCAGGCTGGCCTTTTTCCAGGAGTTTCCATGCATTATAGGTTTCATCAAACTTTTTAATCATCTCCGGGTCTTTGCACTTGTCCCGGAAAAGATCTATAACCGACTGAACCTCTGCAATATCCTTCCACTGCATGCCTTCCTCGGCGGTGTTATACAGGTACCGGTTTAAAACAGCCGGTTCGGTCAGCAATTCAACTGCCACTTCGCCATTAACCTTGTACCTGTCAATCGTGGCTGTTGAGTCGGCCTTCATCGCAGCATCAATCCTTTTTTCGGCTTCTGCCCTAATAACTGATGAAACATAGGCAAAGTAACTGCTGGACTTTATAAACCTCGGATTGTTGATCTCCAGATCCTTTTTATAAGAATCGAATCCCTCAGGCGCTTTGTAATCCGGCTTCTCGGTAACATACTGATGGTACGCTTCGTACATGTCCAGATTTCCGGCCCAGCCATAGAGGATTTCCCCTTCTTCCCTGGCCCAGAATGGGTCCTCCGGATTCGCTTTTTTCGAGTCTTTATACAACTTCTGGCTCAGAGACAGCATTGAATCCTGTTTTGCCCGGAAATCAGCAGCTTCCAGTTTAAACCACTCGAAGTTATCGTTGTGTGTAACCCTGGCCTTAGCTGCCATGTAATTACAAATATCAGAGCCCTTCCCTGTAAATCTGATGGAATTCAAAAAGTCGCTCTGGTCAAATGAGAGATTCACCTTCATGCCGGGAGCCGCTAAGAACGAGATATAATCACTTCCTGACAGGATGTAATAATTGGCGGGTTCAGAGAGGTCGGCAAGGGTCATGGTAAAAGCGCCCTTTTTATCAACCCTGATTGTATCACGGCCTCCGCCGGGTCCGCCAAGGATAAACATACTATCTGTCAGGTTTTTGGCCTTTCCGTTGATTATAGCCCCGGTTTTTGGAACCTGGGAGCAGGAAGCAGCAATAGCTGCGAGCAGGAAAAAAGCTACTATTCGAGTCATGGGGATCAGGTTAGTTAATAATAATTTTTGTTGTCAGATGATTATTACCGGCCCACACCCTAAGAAAATACATTCCGGCAGGCAAACCGGGGCTTAGGTTTCTGTTCAGGCGGGTACCGCTAACCGGCACCAGCTCGGTGTACATTTGTTCCCCGGTAACGGAAATGATTTCCAACCGGGCCTCGGTAACTGTTATCCCTTCGAGGTCTATGGTAAACTGATGGCTGGCAGGATTGGGGTAAACCGATAGTTTGCTGTTTACAAAAGGCCTCGGATCGGTGCCTGACCCGCCCTGAATCAGGTCAGTCATCCATATTCCCCGTCCGAAAGTCGCAGCAAAGAGTTTTTTGGTCGGCTCGTGAATCTCCAGTTCACTGATGATCACGTTGGGCAACAGGTTGCTGTAAAGCTGCCAGGTTCCGTTGGCCCCGGAATAGTAATAAACCCCTGCATCCGTGCCCGCATAGAGAATATCGCCATCGCCGTTTTCCTGAAAAACAATTGAATTAACAGGCAGGTTAGGCAGGTTGAGTGACATATTCTCCCAGGTCTGTCCGGCATCTTTGGTTCGGAAAACCTTCTGTCCGGCAGAGAATCCGCCGCAAGTGACCCAGGCGGTCAGGGAGTCGGTAGCATCCACGCAAATCGAGGTGAAATAGAGCATTTCCGGCAATCCGCTGGTCCGGTCGGTCCACGTTGTTCCGCCATTAAGGGTCACCCACATGCGCGAGGGCTGATCGTATTCATAATGGATGCGCTGAGCAGCATAAATGACGGAGCTGTTTTTTGGATATAAAGCCAGTGCATTAATTTTCAATGGCTTATTGGTGCCAGCCGGAGTTGGAAGATTAGAAATCTTGGTCCAGGCATTACCCTTGTTCGATGATTTCCAGATATTATTATTGGCCGTGTAAATGAAATTCGGATTATTCATATCCTGAACGATCGGCGTTGTCCATTCGCAGGAATTGGATCCAAAACCGGATGGACGGATGCCGCGGGTCGAACCGCCGCCATTGTCGGAGCGTGACAGTGATCCATACTGTGAAGAGCCATAAACTATATCGGGATCATCAGGATTGATCATGCAATCCATACCGTCGCCCCCGATAAAATTGATCCAGTTACCGTTTTTGTTGTAATAGGTGGAATTATCCTGGGCGCCTCCCACCACATAGCCGGGGAACATTTCGCAGAGTCCGATCCGGTAAAAGGAGGTAATGATCATCCCGTTTGAACGTTCTTCCCAGCGTGTGGCCCACTTGCCGTTGGTTCCGCGGCCGGCGATAATATCGCTGGTACGTGCAACACCACCGTCATGGCAGGCATAATACTTTCGGTCCACCGGATTATACTTGTACTGATGCTGATCGGCATGCAGCGTAAAGTCATCCTCGGTCATCACCCAGAAAGATGACTGCTCCCATGAGGTTCCGCCGTTATTGGAAACGTACATATCCAGCCCGCCGGCAAAAATCCGCTCTTTATTCCTGGGATCAACCAGAATAGCCAGATCGTACCAGCCCTGGCTTCCTCCGAGAATATTCATTCCATTGGCTGCCATGGTATTGCGTGCCTCCCAGGTACTACCGGCATCGGTGGAACGGTAAAAACCATAAAAAGATCCCCCGGGGTTTGAAGCGATTACATAGATATAGTCCGATGATTCAGGTGTGAGTGAAATCTCCGTCCGGCCGATGCTCAGGTCGTTCGGCCATCCGGTATTTAGAGTGGTCCAGGTAGCTCCGAAATCGGTGGTTTTCATCATTTTCGGCGGATTCCCGCCGGAATTGCGTACCGTGCCGGTTGTGGCATAGAGAATAGTACCATTATTGAAATCTTGCTCAATATCCCAGATCACTTCGGTCTGAATCTGTGACCAGGTTGCCCCGTCGTCAACCGATTTGAAAATACCCGAAACTCCGCCGGCAAGAAGCCATCCTGCCTCCGTAGGATGATAGAAAATACGCCGGATCAGGGTTTTATCGAGTTCGGTCTGGTCAAATTTCAGCCCGGTCTCACTCCAGGTAAGGCCGCCGTCGGTTGTCTTATAAACACCAAGGCCGTAATGGGTATTCCGCTTCCGGTAATCCGTGTCCAGCGCCACACCGATATAGGCATAATCGCAAACGGAGATGAAAATATTATCCGGATTTTTTGGGTTTACGGCAATGTCGCTGACCCTCAGGATCGGAAGGTTATCGGTAAGCGGCGCGTAGGATTCGCCACCGTTCACAGTTTTCCATACTCCGCCCTGGGCTACCCCGATCCAGTATATGGCTGGGTCGGTGGGATGAAAGGCGATGCAATTGATACGGCCCATTCCGTGTGAGAATGACCCGTTGGCACTCGGCGGTTTTGTTATGGGACCGACGGGCGACCACCCTGCCCCGCTTTTCAGTTTCTCCATGGCCCCTTTCTCAGCCTGGATGCTGATGGCCTCGGAAATGAATATTCCCGGATCAGCCGGATTTCCATCGGTATCAAGGCGGCTCCTGTTCATCTCAATATACCTTCCGTAGGCTTTCCAACCTTTTGCTTCCGCATTGGCAGGGTCGGCAATCCACCGGTCATACGCAGCAGCAGCATCCTTATACTGCATTGCACCATTAGCACCTGTTGACGTGGGTTTTACAAACTGTCCTGATGCCCCGAAAGGGACGATCAAAACCATCACAACCATCAGAACCAGTTTAAATAACTGACTGATATTCTTTCTTTTACTCAAATAATCCTTCATCTCTGATAAGCATTAAAATGGACGAATGTGGTAGAATAATATATTTTTCATTTTTAAACTCGATCTCATGCCCGGTATTCTGCAGGTAAACCGCCACATCCCCTTCGCGGGCCTGAAGCGGAACATATCGGATCTCCTCCCGGTTGGGTTTCCAGGATTCATCCGGATCGGCCAGAGCCGGAATCGGATAACCCGGCCCCACCTTAACGATGTATCCGCTCTGGATTTTCTCCTGCTCGTGAACCGTCGGCGGCAGATAAAGTCCTGATTTTGTTTTGTTGTCCGGTGTTTTGGGCTTAAGCAGAACACGGTCACCGACCAGGATAATTTTTTTTTGGTTAGACGGATTTTCATCCGTCTCTACGATATTTTCTTCAATGATCATGCGAATCGGGCATTTTGACAAATATACGGCACCCATGCATAATAATGCGTCTGTACAATTATTTTTGCAACATGAACAGGAACCTGCGGTATATTATCCTGATGATGTCTGTAGCCCTTATCGGGATCATCATTTTTCAGGCATACTGGATCAGCAATTCGTTCGACCTTCACAACAAGATGTTCCGGAATGATGTCAACATGGCGTTGGAACGTGTTCTTAATCAGGACGTTGAAGTCAGCACCATCGGGGATATCATGGATTTTCGCGACAGCACCGGTGAGCCGATCACCATCGAAGCGCACAGGCAGGCAGGCGAAGAGACGAAAGACCAGTACTTTATCTCCAGGGAGGATCTGAGACGGATCATTGATAAGGTTGTGGTTAGCCTCGCGACCATTCATCCGGAGTTGGATGAAATCGGGCCCCGATACAAGGCCGAACTGGAGGGAATGAGAATAACGACTCCTTTTTTTCTGGCTTTCCGAAAGGATGGCGCTATATACAGTCACACAGGGGCAGATACCTCCCGGTTCGATAAATCCCAGGCCGTACAGCGTCTCCCGGGTATCGCGATGAGGAAGGAGCAGGTTCTGGCCTTCTTTCCAGAAAACCGGTCCTATATCCTGAACCGGATGTGGCTTACACTGTTTGCCTCGATCCTCCTGATCTGCCTCACCGCCGGCAGCTTCTTTTACATGCTGGTCACGCTGGTGCGCCAGCGCAAACTATCGGAAATAAAGAATGATTTCATCAACAACATGACCCATGAGCTGAAAACCCCGATAGCAACCGTATCGGCAGCCATGGAAGCATTGGTAAACTTCGATGCGATCAATGACAAGTCGCGAAGCCTGAAATACATCGAACTGTCGAGGAAAGAGCTCAGCCGGCTCTCCGGAATGGTTGAGAACGTTTTACGGATCAGCACGTTTGAAAAACAGAAACTGGTTCTTTTTAAGGAAACCTTCAACGTATGTCAGCTTTTGGAGGATACGGCCCAGCAATTTCAGGTGCAAAGCCCTGATAAAGTGCAATTTAACTTCGATCTTAAAGGCCCTGGGTATATTCATGCCGATAAATTTCATATTCAGAACGTGATCAGCAATCTTTTTGATAATGCCATAAAATATTCGCAGGGGTCGGCCGTTATTGATGTAACCTGCGCCCGATCCGCCGAGTTCATTGTATTTTCCGTCAGAGACCATGGAATGGGCATAACCAGAGAACAACAACAGCATATTTTTGAAAAATTCTACCGGGTTCCGACCGGTGACCTTCACGCAGTCAAGGGGTTCGGACTGGGCCTGGCCTATGTGCGACAGATCCTTGAAGTCCATGGTGGCACTATCGGTGTTAAAAGTCAGTTAGGAGCAGGTTCGGAATTCACTATCGCATTACCAGAAATCCAATGAAGCAATCCAAAGTCCTTTTTGTCGAAGATGAACAGTCGCTCGGCCTCATCGTGAAAGAGAGCCTCGAATCCAGAGGCTTTGAAGTCCGCTATTGCCAGGATGGCAAAACCGGCTTTCATGCCTATCAGGAATTTAAGCCCGATATTTGCCTGCTCGATATCATGATGCCGGTGAAGGATGGGTTCACCCTTGCCCAGGAGATCCGTAAAATGGATTCTGTTACCCCGATCATTTTCCTCACGGCCCGCTCCCAGACGGCTGATGTTGTAAAAGGATTTGAGATCGGGGCAAATGATTACATAAAGAAACCATTCAGCATCGAAGAGCTGATCGTTCGCATTCATGCAAGGCTTAACCATCCCGGCGATGCCTTGAAATCAGAAGATGAAGCCACGGTATTCCAGATCAGCGCTTACCTGTTCGATTATCACAAGCAGACGCTGGAATTCCGCACCCAGATGACCAAGCTCACCCACAGGGAAGCCGAAATACTCCGACTGCTCTGCATCAATCGCAGCCAGGTGGTGGAACGCAGCTTTGTTCTGAAAAAGGTTTGGGGCGACGATAACTTCTTCAATGCCAGAAGCATGGACGTATTCATCACGAAACTGAGGAAGCACCTTCAGTATGACAGTAATGTAGAGAT
>MEOR01000015.1 GCA_001769295.1 Bacteroidetes bacterium GWF2_49_14
CCATTTTCCTTCGATGTTTTCTTTGAGTATTCAAAATGAACAATATCGTCATCGGGTCCCAGCACTTCTTCGACAAACTGCTTCAGGGCGCCGGGCCTTTGAGGAAACCTGACGATGAAATAGTGTTTCAGGTTTGCGTACAGCATCGCCTTTTCACGAATCTCAGGAAAACGAATAATGTCGTTGTTCCCACCTGATATTATGACTGCGCCTGTGAGCCCCCAAAGTTTATCCTTCATAAGTGTGGCACCTGCCAAAGCGAGTGCACCGGCAGGTTCGGCAACAATGGCATTCTCGTTGTAGAGCCTCAGGATGGTCTCGGAAATGAGCCCTTCCGGAACAAGGACTATATCGTCGAGCTGGTCTTTGCAGATTGAATAAGTGAGGTCGCCGACCCGCCTTACGGCTGCACCGTCGGTGAAAGTGTCGATGGTTTCGAGAGTGACCGGCTTGCCCTGGTCAAAGGCGGCTTTCATGGAAGGCGCCCCGGCAGGTTCAACTCCGAACAGCCGGGTATTTGGGGAAAGTTCACGGAAAACCTGCACCGTTCCGGCGGCGAGGCCACCACCGCCTATCGGGATAAACAAATATTCAACCGGGGTTGGTGTTTGTTCCAGTATTTCCAGTGCCACGGTTCCCTGGCCGGCGATAACCATCGGATCATCAAATGGGGGTATAAAAGGTTTGCCGGTTTCGGCCGATTCCCGCCGCGCAACCTCATTTGCCTGGTCGAAAGTGTCTCCGGTCAGGATGATCCGGGCCAGTCCTTCGCCAAAACGCTCCACCTGCCTGATCTTTTGATTCGGTGTAGTCACCGGCATGTAGATGGTACACGGGATAGAAAGCCTGCTGCAGGAATATGCAACCCCCTGTGCATGATTGCCGGCACTGGCGCATATAATCCCGTTAGCTTTTGAAAGAGGATCGAGGCCGGCTATTTTATTATAGGCCCCGCGAAGCTTATAGGAGCGGACCAGCTGAAGGTCTTCGCGCTTGGCCATCAGTTTGCAGTCAAACTCTGTGGAGAAATTCTCAAGAGTCTCAAGCGGAGATTTAGAAGCTATCCCTTCTAATGTGATTTTTGCGGCAAGGATAGCTTTGAGGGCTTCAGTCATTGTTTCAGATCGGGAAATTGATATCGGCCAAATTACTCTATTTCCATATCCCGGCAATATTTATCAAAGTCAAAACCAGTTGCATCCGGGTACATTTGGTTGGCCTCTTTAAGAATAAAGCTCAGGGATTGCAGAAAATTCAGGATTTCCGTCTCCTGGGACGGCAAGACTTCCAGCAGGACCAGCATGGACTGGATCGATTTTTCTACTATTTCGATTCCGGTCTTCATCTGGCCGTTTGCATAGCCTGTGCGGTCAAAGTCATTTACCTCAACCCGCGCACTATACGCCATCCTCATTTTACCTTGTATTACCAGTGCATACCTTTGAATGGTCTCAAGAGCGTAATTGATTTTTTCTGCCTCTTCATCTGATATACTGATCATCGGCACCAGGTTATCACTTATTATTTCTTTGTTGGTGCTCAGCCATTTAAGAACATCAAAACCATAAGTCTGGGCCTCTGTTATATACTCAGGCCAATCACCTGTTTTATACGGGCTTTTAGCCATCATAACGGCAATTTGCTCAGTATCTTCCTTAGTTTCATCCATCGTGATTCCCATTTTTTCAAACTCTTCCTCAAGAATTAACCGGGTTGCTCCGAATGCAGCCTCAACATCCTCAATCCATTGATTATCATCCGGATCATTGTTTTCCTGAACACGGCCAGTGAGTTTTCGCATCCTGAAAGTAAAGCACCGGTCCTGATTGTTACAACGATCGCACCACTGATCGCAAAAATTGTATATACCCGGCAGAAGGTGAGGGTCTTGCGCGACAATATCCATCGCATCCTTGTATTCTTCAGCAGTCATCTTTTTGAGAGTTTAGTTTATACTACTGATATAGATGCATAAAAAGGGGAAGAATGGAGAAAAAGGCTAATTTTTTTCTGCCTGATGGGTTATTTACTTTCCTAAAGTAACAAGTAAAGGTTAGTATTTATAGAAATCAACCCATAGAGTAGGGATTATTGAAGTATTGTCATAATCGAGATACCGCATTTCGATTGTTTCCCACTCCCCGCTGGTGGGATTCTGCCTTTTCCAGGTTATAGAGGCGTCACTTACCACGGTGCTAATCTCGGAGCCGGTCATATGATACTTCGTTGCATCGCCGGTATGATCGCTGAAGGGCACTATTTTCAGTTTGACGGATTCCTCACGCCAGCCACCTGTTTGGGATTTCAACTCCTTTCGCTGAAAGGCAGCCAGTGATTCCAGAATCTTCCCGTCTGCAGACACTTTCCCCGACAGTGCACCGGTAACAACCACCGGATCGGCACTGGAGCCTGATAATTCGTATTTGAAATCCAGGAAAAACTCCAGTCCGGTCCATTTGATCTTTTGGTTGTTGTAATGCTTGTATTCCATATCGATAGTGATAGGATTGAGGGATATTCCTTCATCGGTCTGCATGTCGGCATTTAATGAAACAAACAGGTATTTTGTATCCAGCAATTCGGAAACGAAAGAGGAAATAATTGTAGCTTTTGAAGTAGTCCTGGCAACCAGGCCCGAGTTGGCATTATCATAAAGGGTGCAGGTAATGATGTAGCTTCCTTCTTTCGTGAAAGTATGCTCAACCAGCAAGGAGGTGCCGGAAGATATGTCGCCGGTATTATCGCCAAAATTCCAGACTAATTTATAACTCGCAGGCAGCGTTCCTTTTACCTCCGCGATAAAGGAGCAGGGTTTGTCGGCAATGGCCTGAAGGGGATCGGGAGTGATGGTCAAATAAACCTCCCCAAGATTAATTGTAAACCACTTGAAGTCGACGTAATACTCTTGCCCGTTGGCTCTCATGCCTGTTACGTATATGCCGATTTTATTGTCGGCCGGCTGTAAGGTACAGGTTGCAATACCATGTGAAGCATCATCTGCCGTGCCGATCCTGCCTCCGTCACTATTGACAATAAAAATTTTCTGAAGCTTGTCCGTTCCGATAATACTGGCTTCACAATCCTCCGACTTGCAAACGACCTTGAATTCAGCATTACTCACAAGCATCCGGTCAGTAATTTCAGTTCCCCCGGTGTTACCTGCGAAAAGTTTGTATTTAGGGAACTTATCGTTGCCGATAGTTCCGTTCTCAAACTCAGACCAGCGCAGTCGCATTTCTTTGCGATCGAGGGCATTGGATATCTGGATGTAACATACCTGGTCAAAAACAACATCCTTGGTTGAGGAAGCACTGCTTCTAGAGGTGTAGGGACCGATACTGGTTTCAGTATAGGGAATGGCCCTCCCGGCATCACCGGGAAAATTGGGGTCGGCGACGTATAGTTTCTTTTCCTTCAGGTCAACCTTGTAACAAATAACGGCATGAGCAACACCGGTAGCATTCTCGCGCAGGAATAAAAGCTGAGGTGAATTCCGAATGATCATCTCAACCAGCACGCTTTTCCAGATAATTCCAGGGTTGCTCATTTGCCTTTCCATCAGAGTCTTCCATCCGTCAAGTCTTTTGCTGTCTTCAATGTCACGGTGAATAACTGCCGAAAACCGATATGCTTTGGGATTATCAAACCAATAGGCATCGGGTCGATTGGTGCTCAGGTTTGTATCAAATTTGTGAAATGCACTTCCCAGAGCTTTTTTGCAATAGTTGTAGTACCAGATCGCAAGGCAGGATTGCCCGAGACACTGGCCGGCAGGAGTTATATAGGCTCCGTAATTCGGAAATTCCCAATCATCCGTACCCACATCAAATCCTGCAGAAATCTGGAGATTTCCACTGGTCAGGGATTCCAGAACCGACCCGGCAATGATTCTGTCGTTCCAGTTGGGTTCCCCTGTTATTGCGCTTTTCAGGCTCCCGGCTGAGGTAGCGGAAAAATGCCGGGAGGATATTAGTATATAATTGTCAGTAATCTCGGCTATAGGCAATCCTTCCAGCTCACCGGAGGTGCTGTCGTAAAGAAAAGCCATCGCAAGATGGCCTGCCGGAACTTTTATCGGAATCTTTAAATCCATCGGGCGGCCGGCATACAAATCAGTAAGTTCAACGGTAATTAAAGGGGAGATGGCATTGAAATTCTCACCGAACTCGTGCGACTTGACCACGGCATAGGAAATATTGACTGTTTGCGGTTTTGAAAATGAACTATCCTGTATGGACAGCTCCAGCCCATCGACCGGACTGCCGGGTTTGCTGACCAGAACCGTGCCGCCGGCAACACCAATAGTTGCCGTAACAACCGAAATGGCCGGGTCAGTTGTAATGAATCCGGTTTCCCCGGTTGCGGGATCGATATTGTCCAGATATTTGCTGCAGGAACTTAGTCCCAGGCATGCACTAATGAGTAAACAGGCGGGGAAAGTAAATTTGGATGCGTTCATGATAACCTCCGTTTTTCCGGGCGAAAATGCCGTTACACCCAAATATACAGAAATTTATCTTGACGGAGGGTACAACTGAAATTCCCAGATTCTCGGACCTTCCGTTGGAGATGATCAAAATTTCCGCACTTTCTTGAATATATCCAACATCGCTACCTATCGAGACTTTCCAAAACTTTTTGGTTTTCTTCAATAGTTGCCCCTCTTCACCGCCATTAAGGTCTTTGAGCCATCTTGAGCCTATTGAAGCAGATTTATAAAGACAGGTTGTATTAGTTGCCTTAACTTCACTTTTGTCGCCATGGATTTTTTACTTAATAGTTTTATGGCATAAGAAAAGCCCATATTATAGGGCTTTCAGAGGGTTCTTTACTTTTATGTTAATTGCTTGTTTCGCCCGGTTACTTTCCGATGCAGAAATTCCTGAAAATATTACCCAGTACTTCATCTGTTGAGATTGCCCCGGTTATCTCGCCCAGATAATGGAGGGCTTCCCGGATATCCTGTGAAAGAAAATCCCCCGAAATTCCTGAATCCAGCCCGTTTAGGCACCGGAACAGGGCAGACTGGGACTTCAGCAGGGCCTCATAGTGACGTGCATTGGTGACAACCACGTTACTTTCGTCGAGCGCTTCTATGTTGACCAGCCCGAGCAGGAGAACTTCCAGTTCTTTAAGGCCGGTGCCGGTTTTGGCCGACAGGGGAAGAATTGATGAAGTACGATTTACGATTGACGATTGGCTGAGCCTTGCTATTCTTTCCAATACAGACTCTTGATTCAGGTCAGCTTTATTGACAAGGATCATCAGATGCTGGTCTTCCCGGATATGGCTGCTGATTTCCTTTACCCACTTCATGCTTGTTTCTTCCGGCGCAGTCGCATCAGTCATCAGCAGGATTATCCGGGCTTTTTCAATCTGCCGGTATGCTCTTCCAATGCCTATGTTCTCAATGGTATCATGGGTCTCGCGTATTCCGGCCGTGTCAATGAACCGGAATTCAATTCCATCCAGATGAATGCAGTCCTCGATAACATCCCGCGTGGTACCGGCAATGTCTGAAACGATAGCTTTCTCTTCTTTTAGCAGCGCGTTAAGAAGGGTTGATTTTCCTACGTTGGTCTCACCCACAATGGCCACCGGTACGCCTTCTTTTATTGCATTTCCGAGGTCGAAGGAGCGTATAAGCCTTTCAAGGTGATCCAGAATGTTCACCGTTGCCGTCCGTAACCGGCTGCGGTCAGCGAACTCTACATCCTCTTCGGAAAAGTCCAGCTCGAGTTCAACCAGGGTGACAAAATTCAACAGTTCCAGCCGGATTCGTCCAAGTTCCTCTGAGAAGCCGCCCCGCATCTGATTAAGGGCAAGCCTGTGTGCAGCTTTCCCGGAAGCAGCGATTAAATCGCTGACTGCCTCAGCCTGGCTCAGGTCCAGCTTACCATTCAAAAAGGCTCTTTGGGTAAATTCCCCGGGATGTGCCATCCGGGCTCCATGGCGGATTAGCAGACCCAGGATCTCTTTCTGGATGTAATCGGAGCCGTGGCAACTGATCTCGATCATATCCTCGCCTGTATAAGAGCGGGGAGCTTTAAAAGCGCTCACCATAACTTCATCGATTTTCCTGTCCCCATCGGCGATCCAACCGTAATGGACTTTGTTGGACACAAGTGCCGGCGGTTTTTGATGGGTAGTACCCGATAGGAGGACTGAATCGCCCATATTCCATGCCTGCGGCCCTGATAGCCGGATCATCGCTATCGCTCCGGTCCCTGACGGCGTGGATATGGCTGCTATGGTATCTTCCATTTTTTCCTGATAAAATTGGACTATGCAGCAAAGTACGCAATTCCACTGCAAAAGAGAAAATCGGCCAATCGGTTTGTTATCCCCCATAACTTATATATTTGCAATTCATCAACAATCGTAAATTGTAAAACGTCAATCGTAAATATTCTCACTATGTCGGTGTTGGTAAATAAGTTTTCTCGAATTCTGGTACAAGGTTTTACCGGAAAGGAGGGTACCTTTCATGCTACCCAGATGATTGAATACGGAACTCAGGTTGTAGGCGGGACCTCGCCGGGTAAAGGAGGCAGCACTCATCTCGACCTGCCGGTATTTGATACGGTTGAACAATGTGTAAAGGAAACAGGTGCCGATGTTTCACTGATATTTGTCCCGCCGTCTGTGGCAGCAGATGCCATAATGGAAGCCGCCAATGCCGGGATTAAGCTGGTCGTATGTATTACGGAAGGAATTCCGACTGCCGACATGGTTAAGGCTAAAGCCTATTTATCAGGTAAAAACACCCGGCTTATCGGGCCGAATTGTCCGGGAATCATTACCCCGGAGGAGTGTAAGGTTGGCATTATGCCCGGCTTTATACATATGAAAGGCAAGGTTGGAGTTGTCAGCCGGTCAGGCACCCTAACCTATGAAGCAGTAGATCAGCTTACCCGCCTGGGAATCGGCCAGTCAACCTGCATCGGGATCGGTGGTGACCCGATTATCGGTACAACCACCCTTGATGCCCTGAAGCTGTTTATGGCAGATCCGGATACTGAAGGTGTAGTGCTGATTGGGGAGATCGGCGGAACCATGGAGCCCGATGCCGCCCGCTGGTATAAAGAAGTTGGCACTAAGCCGGTTGTTGGTTTTATTGCTGGACAAACAGCTCCGAAGGGCAGGCGGATGGGGCATGCAGGTGCCATAATCGGAGGGGCGGAAGATACCGCATCGGCCAAAATGGCAATCATGCGTGAGTGCGGAATACATGTGGTGGAAACCCCCGCGATGATCGGGCAGACCATGAAAATTGCGTTGAAATAAAGATGTTGAATTGGTTGAATTGGTTGAATTGGTTGAATTGGTTGAATTGGTTGAATTG
>MEOR01000016.1:0-2579 GCA_001769295.1 Bacteroidetes bacterium GWF2_49_14
CGAGGCCTATAAGATCAATGCCGGGGAAACCAATATTATCCACAGCGCGCTGGTATCCGACCAGGCATCCATCAGTGAATTGCGCGACAAGGCAGAGGAGCTGAAAGATATTCTGGCCTCGATACCCGGTGTAAAAAAGGCAGGCGCCCTCGCCTATCCGGCCAGGGAGCTGCGCGTTTCCCTCGACCTTCCCAAACTTTCACAGCTCCGGATTACCGCCACCCAGGTGATGAACGCCATCCAGAGTGAGAATGCCAATATTCCCGGGGGCAGCGTTGAGATCGGTTCCCGGAAATTCAACATCAAAACCAGCGGGAACTACCGGTCAATCGACGAGGTGGAACGCACCATCGTGGGCGGTTCGGCCGGTCAGGTGGTCTATCTGAAGGACGTAGCAACGGTGAGTTGGGAAAATGAGGATCCACGGTATTTCGGCCGGTATAACGGCCATCAGGCGGTTTTTATCACGGCGAGTATGATGGAGGCCCAGAACATTCATGCTGTAAAGGACCTCATTTATGCTGAATATCAGAAATTTGAGAAAAAACTGCCCGCAACCGTCAAATTGGAACGGGGCTTCGACCAGAGCCTGAACGTCAAGAAAAAACTGGGCGGACTCAGCCGCGATTTTCTTTTCGCCATCCTCCTGGTTCTTGTCACTTTGCTGCCGCTGGGGCTCCGTGCCTCGGGCGTGGTGATGATCGCCATTCCGCTATCGGTGATGATCGGCCTCACCGGGCTCTATTTCGTCGGGTTCAGCATCAACCAGCTCAGCATCGTGGGGGCGGTGATCGCCCTGGGGCTGCTGGTGGATGACTCCATTGTGGTGGTTGAAAATATAGCCCGATGGATCCGGGAGGGCCACAAGCCCTTCGATGCGGCGATCCTGGCAACCAAACAGATCGGTCCGGCCGTGCTCGGATGCACCGCCACCCTCCTGTTCGCCTTTCTGCCCCTGATGTTCCTCCCCGGAATGCCAGGAAAATATATCCGGATATTACCTTTCACGATAGCCTTTGTCGTGCTCGGCTCCCTCTTTGTGGCACTTACCATCATCCCGTTCATTACCAGCAAGGTGTTCAAGGGCGGCGGAAATCCCAGGGGTAATATCGTGCTCCGCGGGCTCAACAAAGTGATCGATTTCACCTACGGCCGGGCGCTGATCTGGTCGCTGAAAAACCCGGGCACCACCCTGATTATGGCCCTTGTGCTGTTTGTCGCCTCGCTGGGTTTGGTGAAGATTATCGGGTTCAGCCTCTTCCCGAAAGCCGGCATGCAGCAGTTCCTGATCACCGTTGAAACACCCAAGGGAAGCACCATCCGGGAGACCGACAGGGCCGTGCGGTTTGTTGAATCGGTGGTATCGCAAAAGCCGGAGATCAACTATTTTATGTCCAATATCGGGAAGGGCAATCCCAAGATATTTTACAACGTTTTCCAGAAAAGCGAGCAATCGAATATCGGGGAATTGCTTTGTGAAATGAACCTGACCGAACAGGCTGAAATGACCCAATTCCTTGATAAACTTAGAGATACACTTAGCTCTTATGTAAATGCACGGATTTTTGTAACCGAATTTGAGAACGGATCGGTGATCGGCGCCCCGATAGCGCTCAGGCTGGTGGGGAGTGATCTGGATGCTTTGAAAATCTATTCGGCAAAAATCGACAGCATCATGCGGCACACGGCCGGGACCACTTATCAAAAGAATCCGCTGAGTGAAACCATGACCGATATCCGGGTGGATGTCAACACCGATAAGGCTGGGATGTTTGGGGTTCCGGGGGTTGAAATCGACCGGACCATCCGGCTCGGGCTCGCCGGGCTGGAGGTAGGCAAATACCGTGAGACCGACGGAGAGGAGTTTGCCATCCGGGTGCGGCTTCCGAAGGATTCCGTGAACACTCTTGAGACCCTCGATAAAATCTATGTCTCCTCTGTTTCCGGCGCCCAGATTCCGCTGTCGCAGCTGGCCCGGATCGGTTTTGAGAGTTCTCCCACTCTCATTCAGCATTACAACCAGAACCGGTACAACATGATCTCCTCGTATGTGAAAACGGGATACAATACCGACCGCGTTACCAAGGAGATCCTGGCCCAGGTGGATCAGCTGAATCTTCCGGAAGGATTCAAGATCGTGCCCTCGGGCGAGATTGAAAGCCGTCAGGAGAGCTTTGGCGGCATCGGCACAGCCATCCTGTTAGCCATTTTCGGCATATTCTCTATCCTGATATTGGAATTCCGGACCTTCAAAAGCACGCTGATCGTCCTGTCAGTAATCCCTCTGGGAATCATGGGGGGCATCGGAATGCTTTATCTTACCGGATATTCCTTATCCTTTGCAGCCGCAGTAGGATTTGTAGCCCTGATTGGCATCGAGATCAAAAACTCGATTTTGCTCGTCGATTTTACCAACCAATTGCGACAACAAGGCGTGGAACTTAATGAGGCCATCCTGCGGGCCGGAGAGATCCGATTCCTGCCCGTGATCCTCACCACCTTCACGGCCATCGGCGGTTTGCTGCCGATTGCGCTGGGCAAGTCGAACCTTTATTCGCCGCTGGCCTGGGTGATCATCG
>MEOR01000016.1:2624-9444 GCA_001769295.1 Bacteroidetes bacterium GWF2_49_14
TGATGTACAAGGTGCTGCCGCCGAAAATAGTGACCAGTGACCAGTAACCAGTGACCAGTAGGGGCGGATCCGTGGTCCGCCCGTTTCGGGACGCGTGACGCGAGGCTGTCATCCCGGCGAATGCCGGGATCCCACCCCGATCCACCTCACCCCCGGCCCCTCTCCCGCGCTCCCGTTGGTCGCGGGAGAGGGGAGCGTGCTACGAGGGTAGTTTTGTAAAATAATTCCTCACAAGGTTTCAGAATAGACTCTGTATCTTTAGAGTGTGCTATACTAAACCAGAATTTATTATGAAGCTTTTTATTCCGGCAGTCTTGTTAATCATACTTGGTTTTCAGGCATCTTCGTGTCAACCAAGGTTTGACGATTCTATTCTTTGGTCTGTAAAGAACCCCAAAACAAATAAAACCACTTATATCCTCGGGACCTGTCATATTCTCGATACGACAAACATTAATTTCCCAATCTCGAGGATTTATAAGCTGATCGACAGAGCACAGTATGTTTGGGTTGAAATATCAGAAAATCAGATTAGCCGTTTTACTTATCAGGTACAAAAAATAATGGCAGCTACCCCGGGGGAACCTACTCTGCCAGACTGCCTGCAGCCGAAGGTCAGGGAAAAGCTGGATCAAAGAATTAAATCCTCACCTTCTATGTTATCAGGAATAAAAACCTCCATCCCTTTGCTCTCTCCTTATGGCCTGATGTACCTAATTCACTTTGATGAAACACTTGGAAATTTAAAGTTTCCCAAGGACAAGGTTTTCTATATGGATTCCTTCTTTGCGGCTTATGCCAAAAAGAAAAATAAAGGAGTATTAGATCTGGAATTAGCCCGTGATCAACTGGGGTACTTATTCCCGCCGGATAAAACCTTTGAAGAAAAGGTGGAATTACTTGAAAAAATGATAATGGTTGATCAAAAGAGCCCTGAGTTCTATTCAGGAATCTATAAGAACCAGTTGATCAATGACATGGTCTTGGGGTTCGACAGCGATTCCATTCACATTAAACGAAACTTGAAAATGGCACGGCGTCTTGATTTTAGCATGCAGGATTACGAACTGTTCGTAATGTTCGGGGCGGCGCATCTAGGCGGTGAAAATGGCGTGCTGAATTTACTAGCCAAGAAGGGTTATGTCATTAAGCCAGAGAAAATTACCATTTCGGATAAAAATTGAATCTGAGCCAGGTAATATAATCGCCGGCCTTCCGTCGTCCGTCATCAGTCATCGGTCGTCGGTCGTACTGATCCTCCGGTAAAACCCCTCCCGGTATTTCTCCCCGATCGGGATGGAAGCCGCTCCGATATGGATGTGATTGTTCTCGATCTTATCGATATGCCCGATATTCACCAGCCAGGAGTTGTGCACCCGGATGAACATCTCTTCGGGCAGAAACTCAGTCATCTGTGAAACCGTCATTCGTGTGACCGTCCGACCACTACCGGTATATATATTCAGATAATTGCCCTCACTCTGGATATGTGTGATCTCTTCGAACAGCAGCTTCACCTGCTTGTACCCGTCCTTGACAAAAAGATGCGGAGGCTTCGCCGGCCGGGGGACTCCGTTGCCATTGGCCGCTTGTTTCTGATACCGCTGAACCGACCGGTAGAAGCGATCAAACTCAATGGGCTTCAGCAGGTAATCGATGGCCTCGAACTCATAGCTGTCGAGGGCGTACTGTGAATAGGCCGTGGTAAACACGATGCGGGGCGGGCATTTCAGCTGCCCGATCAGTTCCATGCCCGACAGCCCGGGCATATTGATATCCAGAAACACCAGGTCGACGCGGTTATTCCGCAGATATTCCAGCGCCCTGAACGGATCCGTAAAACAGCCGCATAGCTCCAGTTCGGGAACTTTCGCGGCATGGATCGAAATCACATCCAGGGCGCTGGGCTCATCGTCGATGGCAATGCTTTGTATACTCATGCCGGAATTTCTGGGATTTTTAATAACCCAGTTTCTTCATCTCTTTCTTTAAGGCATCAAGATTCGAAGGTCTGCTGGCATCCTTGCTGATGATCTTTCCGCTTTCATCTATGATCAGATACCAAGGAATCGACAGGGAACCTTTTTGGTCAAAAATCCGGGTCAGATCTTCACAAAATGCCTGTCTTGCCCTGATATGATACCCCTCAAGTCCGTAATATTTGATCATCTCTTTCCATTGTTCGTCTTTCTCTTCTTTATCAATGGAAATATAGAGAACTTCAAACCCTTTCTTTTTTAGAAATGCCTTTAATGCATCTTTATATTTAAATTCATCCTTGCACGGGCCGCACCAGGTTGCCCAAACATCTATGTACATCCTTTTCCCTCTGAAATTGCTCAAACATTCATCCAGTGTTTTCATCTGATCCGGCTGATCAATGAACTTCATCCGTCTGGTAAAACCCGACCTGATTGTTTTATAATAATCCGCCACTGGGCTAACCATTGGCTTCAGGTAGGGATTAGCCATGCTTTTCGGATACTTACTTTTGAAACGGTCGAATAGTTCCAGCCATTCTTTCTCAAATTTCTTCTGCAGGCAACCTTCATAAATCAATGACGCAGTGTATGTTTCCGCCTGGATCGCAGAGAAATATTTGTCTACAAATGTAAGCTGATGGGTGTTGACCAATTTATCTTTATAGGCTTGGTTAACCGCATCAATATCCACCGAATCTCCAAGATATTTTTGATACTCGATATAATACTTGGCATATTCATACCATCTTGGTGATAATAGGTTTTTAGGATCAGTAGGAGGGTTTTCAGTCCAGATCTGTTTCCATTGGTGTTTCAATTCCATCGGATACTGAGAAGGGTTCGATGGATCTCCCCGATAGAGTTTAATAAGAGGGAATGTGGATAACAATGTTGAGTAGTAGCAATTGCGATCAATTAGCACGTTCTGATAAAAGTTATCTGATATCTTTCCCTGATCCAGTAATTCCTTGAATTTACCCAACTGTTCCGCTTTCTGCCGGTTTACCTTCTGGGCATAAACCTGATAATCATTCACTTCCCCAAACCTTCCAAATTCGAGCTGGACCAGATAAGGGGATGGAAGTGTATTGTAATGGTTCTGCCCGTCCTCATTGGGTCCCGAAAGCCGGAAAGAGTTTGTTTCTCCTATTTGTTCAAAAACCACGTGATATGACTCGCCGGGTTCAGCAATAACAACGCCTGTATTCATGGATGCATAGATCAGAATGAAACCAGGCTCCTTTAATGGAATCTGTATCCTGAAATTACCGGAAGAGTCCAGGGAAATTGTTTCGCGGAATCCCGGGAATGCAAAACCGTTGATTGGGTTGACATACTCTAGCCGGGAAGGGGTGAAACCAACTATTTTTCCTTGAATAGTAACCTGATCCTGAGTCAAACCTGATGCATAAGCTCCAAGAAGAAAACAAGATAAAATATACAATCGGATATTCATTTTGTTGTTTTTTGCAATTTACAGATTTTCCCTTACCCGATAGCCATCTTCACGATGAACCGGTCATCCTCCTTATGAATGAAAAGCGTATGTCGTCCCGGATAAATATATTGCAGACGCTGCCTTACATTCTCTATTCCAATCCCGAATCCTTTTTCCTTATAAAATGCTTTGAAATCACGATCAAATGAATTCTCAATCTCGAAAATAAACAGCTTCTCGGTAACCTGAATTTTTATTTTCAATTCCGACTCCTTATTCGGGTTCATCCCATGCTTAAATGCATTTTCAACAAAGGGAATCATCAGCATCGGGGCAATCTGAAATCCCGGGAAATGATCTTCGACCGTAAACTCAATCGAATGCTCAACCCCACTGCGGATCTTCTGCAGATTCATATAATCCCGGATATATTCAATCTCCCTTTCCACCGGTATTCTTTCTTTCTCCATGTCCTCAATCAGGTAGCGCATCAGGCTCGCAAGCTTGGCAATATATTCGGCTGTTTTGGGATTATTCTCCTTCAGTGCAAAAGCATAGACCGTATTTAAAGAATTAAATAAAAAATGCGGATTAACCTGAGAGCGAAGCTGCTGGAGTTCGGCTTCCTTGTTGCGGAACATTTTAAAACCGATATCTTTTTGGGCAAGTTGTTGCTTGATGAAAGCATACATCCAGGCTGGGACAATTAATACTTGAATTGATAAAATGGTCTTCAAAATGAGATCGTTTGGAAGCATGAAAAGGTTAAAAAAAGGAATTCTGATTCCGATTTGGGTTAAGGACCCATAAACCTTCACAATATTATCTACATATAATACAACCGCAGAGCCAATGAAGACAAATAAAGCAAAAAACCAATATTTTCCTACCAAGCCTTTTTGCATGTATTTTGGTATCAGGATCAGGGCATGGAGGTAAAAAATGGCTGTTCCAACAATAAAGATGATTAATTCGTCACGGCCTGATTCCTTAAGTATAAAATCTGAGAATGTTCTGGAAAAAAACAAGAACACCAGGCTTATATTAAAAATCGCCTCTAAACTGACAATTTTCTGTTTAAACAGGTATTTAACCGATTGTTTACGTTCAACCAGTAAAATGATATAATAAACCAGAAAAGAGGCTGGTACAAGAATTAACCAGCAATTGACCATATCAACCAAAGCTTGATGATGGAATAGTCTGAAAACAGAAGTAAAATGATATTCAATATTTCCAATTAATAACGTCGCCAGTGAATAGAAAAAGGTTAATAAACCCATTGTAATAATGTATATCCCATATTTACCCTTTCTAAACCAAACAGGAATAATATAATAAACCTGAGCCAAGACAAAAAGGATCCAAACCCCTATTCTCATAAGGGGAATCATTTTTCTTCCATCAGATGAGTGAATGATAAAGTGATTAATCGATAATACCAGACCGGCCATGAAAATGGCACCCAGAATTAAATAAAGCCAATTAATTCTAATATTTATTTTTTTAAAAAACCTGTAAATAAGGAAGATAACTATAAAAACAATAACGTAAAATAAAACCGTGAGAAAAAGCGACCATGCCGATAGTAAAATCCTCGAAGCATCCCGATAATTCGTGCCGGTAAGCTGGATGCCCATTTTTTGTAACGCGTTCACCAGATTCTGATCTCTGGAGGATTTAATGAAATAATCCCGTAGCAAAATCTTCCCGTTGCTATTATAAATACTCTCCAATGTGCTCTCAATAAGGTAAAATGAAGCATATGTACTGATTAAGCCAGTCATTTCTGTATTTACCAGGTCGAGTTGATCCTGTAAATCAGGATTAGGACCAGCGACCATTCTGACTCGAAAACTCAGGTAATCCTTAATGAAATTGCGATATTCACGCAATTCGGTTAATGAGTTCTCATCGGCAAAATAAGCATTGCCAATTACTGCCATAATCTTGTTATTGTATGCAGAATCTTTCCCTGAACTTTCAGACCATCCTGCTGTAACCAGATCCTCAAGAAATTCGAAATTAATTCGCCTTTTCTCCAGTTCCATAAATGGAAGATCAATTCCACCATCTAAATGGCAGGAATCAAGAAACTCGATTTTGCGGTTTCTCAGCCATCCTAGTGTATCAATTAAATCAGTGGCATTCTCTCTGGTGTTTCTGATAATATTTTCCTTTTTACTGGCAGAAAAAATCAATTGATTTTCTTTCATGTAATAATTAATGTCAGCACTCCTGCCGGAAAAAACAATAGTAGAATCCATACCCAGGTAGGTAAACTCAACCGACAAGGTGTCACCTGGTGAAAGAAAAATCTTCTGCCCTTCATTATCGAACCCGATTCTACAAAATGTATTGGGCCTGACAACCTTGTCCGTTGTTAGTTGAAAAGTGCTATCCGGGTATATCCGCAAATAGGAAACTGATTCAACTTCCTTCATTTTAGAAGAATCGAAATTGTATACTAATAAAACAACCGGCTTATCCGGCATGTTTTTTACCTTTCCGTTGACTACGGTCTGAACCCCGGCATGGGAAGAAAGAGAGAACAGGAGAAGCAGGGAACATCCTGCAAGGAGAATTCGTTTCATGGTTACTATTTTATTATTTCCGATACCAATTTGTTTTCGATGACTTTTCCGTTTTCCAGGGATACATACCAGGAATTGAACTTTTCGCTGAGCGAGACCGACTTGACATAGCGGCCGTTTATAAAAAGTATTCCTGCATAATAATCACAGCCGTAGCCGGGGTTTACGGTTCCGTCGAGAATTTTATTCTGATATAATTTCTTTCTGGCTTCACCTTCAGAATAGTGCGGACAGCTGCTGAAATCCAGGAAGGAGAGTCCCTCCACCAGGCTAAGTTCTTTAGGTCGGGAATCGCTGATCCCGTTGTTGAACCAGCATATCATTCCCGCACTTCCGCCGGCCAGAACGATTCCTTTCTGCAAACATTTTTGCAAAACCGTATCGATTCCCTGAGCTTTCCAGATCGCCATCATGTTCAGCGTGTTTCCTCCGCCAATCACGATCGCGTCCATGCCGGTCAGGATTTCCTCAAAGGAGCGGTTGTCATCTGCTGAACTAACCCAGACCCGCAGAACGTGTGGCTCGAGGGACAGGTCGTGACAGGCATCATAGAAGAAGTTGATATTGTGCACATTATCAGCGCTGGCAGAGGGAACATAGCAGACTTTTGGTTTTGGCAGCCCGGTCAGTCCTGCTATATAGTTAATAAAGGGCTTGTTGATATCGCCGCCAAAGGCGAAGATGACCTGGTCTGCAGATTTTTGCGGGTTGGGGTCCTGAGCCTGACCAGAGCTGATAATAAAGATTAGGGTAATAATTGTAAGTAAAGGTTTCATGGATTCGTTTTGGGCACGAAATAAGGGGTT
>MEOR01000017.1 GCA_001769295.1 Bacteroidetes bacterium GWF2_49_14
CAGCTGCGGCTTTTTGTGGGCGAAAATGGTAACCGGATTTCCCGATTCAACAAAAGAGCTGCCATCGGAATAAAAACCAGTTATCGTTGGGCTACCCAGAATCATGCCGGCATCCAGATCAGCCTGCGTGATCGTATGCAGGGCGGGAAGTGTTGCAGATTCTCCTCTTGGGAGGGTTGCAATCATTGAATTACCCGACAGAATCTCAAGCGGATCGGCAACTGTTATGTTTGAAGCCGGTAAATCGCTGTTGTTCTTCACAGTCAGCATGTAATGGATGGCTTCACCAACAGAACCATATGAGGTTTCTGCAACTGTCATTGCCACGGCCAGGTCCTCAATCGATTGGACCAGGATCGTGAGTTGGTTGCTCTCTCCCGAGATTTGCTGGCCGATGCGGTCATAGGCACGGATGGTAGCGAGGGAAACGACCTTGCCGGCTGCCAGTTCCTCTGCCGTTATGCGGTGTTCCGCAGTAACGGTGGCACGATGCCCGGGCATTAATTCGGCAATGGATTTTCCATTACTCAGGTCGGATTCCTGTCCGCTCAATATCAGGTCTGTTAGTGTTACATTACCCGTGTTGAAAGCTTCAACCGAATAGTGGATCACCTCCCCAATCGTACTAAAACTATTTTCAGCCGCTGTAAGGGTTGTGCTTAGATTAGCTTTTTGTGTTCCCGGGATAATCAAGCTGTTACCACTTGATTGAATGAGACGATTGTTCTGATCGAACCCTGATATGCGGGCCGTTTGTTCGAGAGTACCCACATCAAGATCGGATTGCGTAATAATATAGGAGGTCGTGACTGAAACAAACTCACCGGGATTCAGGTCAGCAATTGGAACGTGGCCGGTCTGAGTCCCTTGCGGGTCAGATAGTTTAATGCCTGAAATTTTTACGTTTCCGGTATTTGTAATCCCATGAGTAAAGCTAATGCTTTCTCCAACAGTGCTATAAGTCTCTTCTCTGGCAGTGGTCGACAGAAGTAATCGCGGTCCCTGAATCGCAAAGACGGTTAATTCATTACTAATGGCAGTTTCTTTAAAGAGCCAGTTGTCAGTAGTTGACGCAGTTGCCTTGCTCACAACCCTGCCTGCATCCAGATCCGCCTGGGTTATCACATGGGTAGCATTGATGGTAGCGGAATATCCGCTGTTCAAACGGACAATAGGGCTTCCCTCCGTTATTACGGATAAAGAGTCAGTTACGAAAATATCAAGTAGATTGATGACTTTGTAATTGGTGACCGTAATTTCATAATGAAGGGTTTCACCTACCTCCATGAAGCGGTTTTCAAGCGCGATTTTAGAAACGGATAAGGTGCGTGCCTGGTCATTCGTGTACAGAACCAGTTCATTACTCAGAATGCTGATTGGCTGAGACATCGGATCATAGCCCGATACAGTCGCAATATTGGCAATCCTGCCGGCTGTAACATCGGCTGGTGTTACCACATATACAGCATTCACGGACTGCGTGGTGGCCGGCGGAAGGCTGGCGATCAGGTTGCCCTGTGTAAAGCTGACGCGCGGGTCGGTAACGGTAAGATTTGAAAGGGTTACCGTACCACAATTGAATACTTCGATAGAATAATGTATGACGTCACCTGCTGCATGGAAGCTTTTTTCAGAGGAGAACTTGGTAGCAGTAACCTGCGGGCGCTGGACCCCGATGGTGGTTATGCACGGACTGGCTCCTGTGATTTGCACGCCATCGGCGAATGTACCTGAAACGAAGGCACAGTTAATGACCTGGCCGGCATCGATATCCGACTGGGTGATCGTATGTGCAGCCAGGAAAGTTGCAACCGTGTTGCTCCTAAGAATACTGATTTGATTACCGGAACTGAATATGGCATTCGGATCGGTAACGGTTGAATTATAGATGGTCTCACTTCCTTTATTGGATACCGTAATGGTATAATGGATGAGGTCACCCACTGCGCTGTAACTGGTTTCCATAGCACTCTTGGTGATATTATATCCCGAAGGCGTACAGTGGATGAAAGTGAGGATCATCTGGTCGATGGTATTGCCGCAGGTGGCGGTGGATACTCCCGTCAAAGTCAGGGTAACACCACCGGCTGCATAGTCGGCAGAACTCGGGGTATAGACCGGATTTAGCAATGTAGCATTGACGAAAGTGCCGGTACCGCTACTGGTCCACAAGTAGGAGGTTGCATTTTGTCCGGTAGCACCGGTAACTGCATAGGTTACTGAAGATGCGCACACCGAGGCATCCGGGCCGGCATATATAATTGATTTGCGTTCGATGGTAAGGACCATGTTATCGCTGACCGGAACACAAGGTGATGCAGGATTGACGGTAAGGGTGAGGGTCACCGATCCGGCAAGTATATCTGCAGCACTGGGTGTATAGGTTGGATGCAAGGCCGAAGGAATATCGAACAACCCTGTTCCTGATGTTGACCAAAGCATGGATACGGCATTTTGTGCCGAACTCCCGTTCAGGTAATAGGGATCATTACCGCAAACGCTTTGATTACCTCCGGTTAAAGCGATTGCCATAAGATTAACCGAAACCGTGACACTATTGCTGTTTGTACACCCCGTAGCCGTGATGGTTTCAGTAACAGTATAAGTGGTAGTCTGTAAAGGAGTTACAACTGGATTGGCCAGATTTGAAGTAAACCCGACCGGATTCGACGTCCAACTATAGGTGCTTCCAACCACTGCAACAGCGCCGATTTGAGTAGATGAGTTGATGCAGATGGCTCTGTTGGCACCGGCAGCAGCTGCCGGCATTGGGTTGACTGACACATCGACACTGTTGCTGTTGGTGCAACCTGAAGCCGTTATGGTTTCAACAACTGTATAAGTAGTAGTCAGTAATGGAGTTACAAATGGATTGGCTTCTGTGGAGGTATAACCTGCCGGATTCGAGGTCCAGCTGTAGGTGCTTCCAACCACTGCAACGGCGCCGATTTGAGTAGGCGAGTTCTGGCATACGGTCCGGTTAGCTCCGGCAATCGCTGCCGGCAATGGATTAACCGTTACAGTAACACTGTTGCTGTTGGTACATCCGGTAGCCGTAATGGTTTCAACAACTGTATAAGTGGTATTTAATAAAGGGGTTACAACTGGATTGGCCAGAATCGAAGTAAACCCGACCGGATTCGATGTCCAACTGTAGGTGCTTCCAAGCACTGCAGCTGCACCAATTTGAGTAGACGAGTTCAGGCAGATGGCTCTGTTAGCTCCGGCAATAGCTCCCGGCAATGGATTAACTGTTACAATAACACTGTTGCTGTTGGTACATCCGGTAGCCGTTGTGGTTTCGACGACGGTATAAGTGGTTGTAAGTAATGGAGTTACAATGGGATTGGCTTCTGTGGATGTATAACCTGCCGGATTCGAAGTCCAGCTGTAGGTGCTTCCAACCACTGCAACGGCGCCGATTTGGGTAGGCGTGCTCTGGCAGACGGTCCTGTTAGCTCCGGCAATAGCTGCCGGCAAGGGATTAACCGTTACAGTAACACTGTTGCTGTTGGTACATCCGGTAGCCGTTATGGTTTCAACAACTGTATAAGTAGTTGTAACTAATGGAGTTACAGTTGGATTGGCTAAAGCGGAAGTATATCCTGCGGGGTTCGATGTCCAGCTATAGGTGCTACCAACCACTGCAGCAGCACCAATTTGAGTTGGTGAGTTCAGGCAGATGGTCCGGTTGGCACCGGCAGCGGCTGCCGGCAATGGGTTAACCGTCACTGTAACACTGTGTGTGTTGGTAAGGCCTGTTGATGTGGTGGTTTCCACAAGCGTATAGACCGTGGTTACCAGCGGAGTTACTGTCGGATTGGCTGCGGTTGAAGTAAATCCTGCAGGAACGGAAGTCCAGCTGTAGGTACTGCCGATAACGGCTGCAGCACCGATCTGGGTGCTGGAACCGAGACAGACCGAGCGATCGGTTCCTGCGTCAGCTGCCGGCGGTGTTCCCAGACTTAAATTATTACCGTCCATGGCAATGGCACCGGCCTTAGTCAGGGCCCGGCCTATAAGTGAAGAACTCGCCAATAATGAAATCGCTCCATTTCCAATAACATTTCCCTTAAAAGCTGAAGAATTTCCTAAACTGAATTCTCCGGTAACCCACCAGAAAACATTATTAATGGAGGCTCCGTTAATCAGAAAAACATTTGAACTGTTGCCCGTAATAAAGGACCCGTCAATTTTGATGACAAACAGGGCATCTGGATCGCCCCCGCCATCTAAGGTTAAGTCGCCGTTTAAGGTTGTGGCCGCCCCCGTACAGTATACATTAGGGGCAAGAACCTGCCCGCCCCCTAAGCCAACTCCCAGAACGGCACCACAAGTCATTGCTTCCAGGGTACCGTAGGCTAAGGCCAGGTCACCAGCAGCTGCTAAAGAAGTTGCGTCCTCAACGTGAATACTTCCGGTTATCGTTCCCGGAGGAAATCCGGTAAACAGTCCCGCATTGGTACCCACATCTCCGGTAACGATGGAAGGCCCTAAAGCATTAAAGGCCCCAACCGAGGTAAATAACGTAAAGCTGGAGGCGGCGCCCAGACTGGGAGCCTGACCGAAACCAGGTTTCGGAGATGCCAGAACAGCTATGCATGTTAGAATGAGTAGTAATTTTATTTTCATTTTGATGTGAGCTATTATTCACATTACAAATGTCAGGCACCTGAAGCCGATAATCGTTACATAACTTTTGAGAATAATTACATCATTCACACATTTCAGAATGGATAGCCGATGGCGATATTGAGTATCAAATTTTCCCTTCTCCATGCCTGGTTTCCAAAGTTCATCTGATTGATAATCCACCTGTTACCCTCTCCAAGCCATGGATTCCTCAGGGGAATGCCGAGATCAAACCTCAGAATAAAGAAGGATACATCGATCCGTAATCCGGCGCCCGCTCCGACAGCGAGCTCATCAGCAAACCGTGAAAAAGCAAAGGGACTTGCGATTTCCGATAGAGTTGATTTTAGCAGCCAGACATTCCCGGTATCTACAAAAATGGCCCCCTTGATCATACGGTATATGGTAAACCTGTATTCTGCATTCACCTCCAGTTTGATATCTCCTCCTAATTGCAGAAAGCCCAGGTTGTTAGTTTCCTGGTGATAGGTACCCGGTCCTACGGAATTGATCGGATAGGCACGGATGCTGTTTGGCCCCCCGCTGAAAAACTGCTTGATATAGGGCAGGGTTGAAGAATTACCATAGGGGATGCCAATGCCTCCGAAAAACCTTACAGCTACTTTACTTTTGGGACTGAAATTGTAATATCCCCGGCCGTCCAGACTTATTCTTGCAAACTGAGAATAGACAGACCCGATAATCCTGGATGGATTATCCGATGATACCTTGTCCCCGAAAATGTTTTTGGCCAGCGAAAATGCATTCCCGGCAACCTCGGAAGTCATGTGAAAATAGAACTGAATCCTTTTCCCCGATAATACCTGTTCATTGTAGGTAAATGAATAGCTCCCGCCGGCAATAAATTTCTCTTCGTAACTTTTTTTCAGATAGGGGTTCGATATCAATAATTCCGTGAACAAAGCCGAAGGGTTGGCGATAGAATTATAGCTGATATTTATTGGATTTAATTCATGCTCAATTTTGATATTTTTTTTCCAATTATATCCATATAAAAACTGGAAGGTGCTCATATCAAAATAATTAACCCTTTTAAGGTAATTGTAGGAGATTAAAAAACGTGTCCTGGGAATGTAGAGACTGTTGGTTTTGACCTTAAACGGGACCAGAAACATGGGTAAACGAAGTTCAATTTGAGGATTCCAGGAAACGGAGAATAGGTTCTTACCCTTGGCTCCCAATTGTGCCTCAAAAGATCCGGCCATGTTAATATTCAGTAATTCAGCTCCTTTGAAGGTGTTTTTGTTCTGAATACTGAAACTCATGCGGGGGCCCGTGTAATTATTGGATTTCGAAACGATCTCTACCTCAGTCCGGAATGAATGTTTTGGCAGGGGTGTCATTAAAATGGTTGCATTCAGGAATCCCTTTGCGACAGTGTCGCTTTCGGAGAATTTAACCTGGATAAACTTGAAATTGCCCATCGACATCAATCGGTTCAAGGTGATATTGTGGTTCTTCCTTGAATAAATATCTCCTTGCTTAAGGTACACCGATCTCAGGATAACGACAGGCCTTATGTTCATACCTGCCGCATCAGTCAGAAACAAAGTGTTCTGATACCTGACTGTATCCTTTTGTATTTCAGATGCATCGGTGCTCAGAGAGTAGTTTTCATCAATTAAAACAGTATGTATGCGGTATATCATGAGCGCATTTGCCGGAACACTGTCCTTCAAGGTCAGGGTTAATGAAACCGTATGACTCGCCGCCGATGTGTCCGCTTTGAATAACAGAAAATCCGGGTTGAAATAAAAGTAACCCTGGTCTTTAAGCAAGGCATCTATGCGGACTCTCTCTTTCTTGAGGAGGTCAAGATTGTAACTTTCACCGGGTTTAACGACGGATTCTTCTTTTTTGCCCTGAATAATCCGGCCTATGCTGTCATCAGATATGGCATAGAGAAGCTCCTTGATAATAAAGGGTTTATGAACGTGGCTGGTATAGATCACTTTAGCTGTGCGATCCTTTTCAACAACCTTAAAGTCGGTGTGAGCTTTAAAAACCCCGATATTGAAGATTTTGGCATCGATGATTGCAGAGGTGGCCCCGGGCTTTATACTGCTGATAAACACAGGGGCTTCACCCGTTTTCTGTAGCCACTTTTTAATTTTTGTATCAGGATCGTCACCTGCCATATGGTAAATCATAAGTTTTGGCCGCATCCCGAAATAGCTTTTATTGGGTTTTGTGCGGACGGCACCTTTCGCAACACCGGCAATAAATTTTCTCTCCTTTTTATTTAATTCGCCGTTTGTTTCCAATTTTATTTCAGCTCCGGTATAGAGTTTGTCGCCGGATGCCACATGTTTGAGCCCGCTGCAGGATCCCAGCAGCAGGCACATCAGGATGATCGGATATTTATGGAAGCTTGACGGGTCCATCGCT
>MEOR01000018.1:0-1416 GCA_001769295.1 Bacteroidetes bacterium GWF2_49_14
TTTTCCTGATAAACCTTGTAATAATCTTGTCTTAAGAACCAAAATCTCAATGAAATTTTAAACTCACACCAAACCTCATACCCCAGTTTGGTCTCCAAAGATTGACATAGCTATATTCACTAAAAATTCCTACATGCTTGGTCAAATAATAGGCAAGGCCCACACCGTAGTGATATTGGAAGTAAAATCCCTTTGGCGGAAGATAATTCTCAGGAGTAGCTAAATAGTACCCTCCGTATCGGGCTAACAGATACAGGTCAAAACGAAAATCGGGCCTTTTGATCAAAAAAGTCAAGGGATGAACATTAAGCACTACTCCGAAAAACGGAACCCCAACATTCTTAGCATTATACACTCCGTCCACCTTTTGATAAGTGTCTAGCCTACGGTAACCCAGATAAATTCCGGTTTCCAAAAACTTCAGAAATCCATAGTTTGCTTCAACCCGCCAATTACCTTCTCTAAACCTTAGACTGTGAGATGGTGGATCTAATTTATAATTGTTCGCAAATCCAGCCTTAATGTTCCACCGGTTTTTGATGTAAGAATCCTGGGCATCAAGGGCCAGAGAACAGGTAATAATTATCAAAAGAATCAGAATAAGCTTTTTCATGTGTTCAATTATTTTTCCTGATATAACCACTTCTTAAACTTTTCACCGGTGAATCTCTTGGGAACTTTCGTGGCTGTTCCATCAAAATACAATTTGTAGGATACCGATGGAATGATCGGAAAGAAACTCATCTGGTACATATTGGTGGCCTTAAAATCGGTGAGGTTTTCCGGTCGCTCGATATAGTCATCGGTCCTAGTGTTGAAATAGTAGAAATAAGGATTATGCCGGTTGTAAACGTTGTACACTGAGAATGTCCAGGTGGCCTTCCGGTTGCGTTTGGTAATCGTATTTAAGGTGGCTCCCACATCCAGCCGGTGGTAGTCTTTCATCCGGCCGCTGTTTCGATCCCCATACATCAGCACTTCATAATACCCAAGATTCCCGTTTTCATCGGGCTCAGTATCCAGAGTCAGTTGCCGGCCCAGAACCGGTGTATACGGCAAACCGGTCTGATAAACCCAGGTGAGGCTGGCCGACCATTTCTCATTGAACTTGTGATTGATATTCAGCGATGCAGTATGCGGCCGGTCGAAATCAAAGGTAAATTCCTCTCCCTTATTGATTTGAGGAAATTGCCGCGTAGCCCGGGAGTAGGCATAGCTGGCAAAACCGGTCCAGTTGCCATATTGCTTTTTCAACAAGAATTCCACCCCGGCCGATCGTCCCGTTCCCCCGGTTACCACCTTGCTGCGCCAGTCGAGATCGCCCATCAGGCTTGAATACCCTTCCCGGTATGTGGCCAGATTCGAAAGCGTTTTATAGTATCCGGTTATTTCAGCGGCATACTGACCATTATGAAA
>MEOR01000018.1:1476-7262 GCA_001769295.1 Bacteroidetes bacterium GWF2_49_14
CGGTACCCACACCTCATTATTCATCACGCTCCCAGCGGTAAAAAGAAGTTGTTCATTCTGGGTAACCCGCTGATAACTTGCAGAAAGCTGCTGATCAGGAGCCAGTGTCAAATTGATTCGGGCCCTCGGTTCAAGAGACATGGAACTGAATCTTTTGGTATGATAACCAACCCACCGTAGTCCCAGATTGGCTTCAATCCTGCTGCCCAGAGAGAATTTATTATCCAGATAGAGTGCCGGTTCAAATGCTCTGAGCCGTTCAACTACCGGCTGTTGTTCCAATGTGGATTGATAATAGGAGTTCGGGATATGATCCAGGTATGAGGCCTGCAGTCCTGCATCGAGTGACCACCACTTCAGAACCTGTACCTTGAGATTAGATCGTAGCGACAGATCCGCCACCGATGAGAGATAATTGCGGTCGAATACCGGATGCTTAATGGAGTCGGTTATTGAATAATTCTGGAACAGGTTCAAGCGATACCGTGTGTAAGAGAGGGTGTTGGTCATAAAAATCCGGGGGGATATTACGTGATTCCAACGGGCAGAAGCCAGCCAGTTACCCCATGCGTTCTTCAAATGACTATTTTGAGTCTCCTTTGCACCTCCTTTTTCACTTTTCTGCACCGACCAGTAGTTCAGATAATCATCCCCCTGGTAAAGGTTCAGGTGAAAACTGTTTCGTTCATCCGGTTTCCAGGTAAACTTCCCGTTCAGATCATGGAACCCATAAGCAACAACCAAACCATTCATATCAATGATCCTGGTAACAGTCGCCATCAATGGATCGGTCAGGGTTTTACGACCGGTGAGAATAAAGCTCGAATTCTTGAGTTTGGTTGGTCCCTCCACGGTAAATGACAGGTCCGTTACCCCCAGGCTTAATGATCCCTTCAAACTCGTCCGGTCCCCTTCACGTTGGGTAATATCCACCACCGAAGAAACCCGACCGCCAAAACGTGCCGGGAAACCACCCTTATAAAGATCAATGGAATTAATAATATCAGGATTAAACACCGACATGAACCCCCCCAGATGGTTGACATAAATAACCGGAACATTATCAAACAGGTACAGGTTTTGCCCCGGGTCCCCGCCTCTGACAAGAAGCAGGCTTGAACCCTCATTCTGGGCCTGGATACCAGGCAATAACTGCATGCTTTTCAGCACATCGGGCTTGCCCCCGAGTGAGGGTAGTTGCCTGAGCTCACTGATTCGCAGGGTCGACACATTATTGATCGGTGTCCGTAATCCTTTAACAACCACTTCACCCAGCTCCTCTCCCGGCACCAGCGCTACATCAATCAGGGTATCCTTTGGCACTGAAAAAGCCACCTCTGCAGGTTTATATCCGACATAGGATATCTTTACCGTACCTGGAATCCTGACCACGAAAGAAAAGTAACCGTTATTATCCGAAGAGGTTCCGCCTTTATCACTGGTCGAAAGGATGTTAGCTCCGATTAACAGTTCGCCGGTCTGTTGATCCCGCACGAACCCTGAAATACGAGTCTGGCCCTGACCATGCATAGCCGGAAAGATAAAAAGCAATGACGCCACCATCAGGAATCTAAATACTATTTTGAATTTCATCGTTTCCTGGGTTCAGGGTAAATAACTTCAGACCGATACACGGAGTAACCGGCAACAATCCCGATGGCGTTCCTGACATTCGAATAGAGCGGGAAAGCATGGTAAGGACCGAATTGAAAATCGGGAAAGCGTCCGGTATTATACAGGTGTAACTGCTTTAAATACTGGTAGTAGTGCCAGGAAATCGATATAAAATCTACAGTAATTGGATAATACGATTCCAACATGACATAGTCCGGGGGTGGTCCATTATAGCCGTATGAGGAAGCATTGTAATAATCTACCTGAAGAGTATAGGTGCTGTCCATGATATTCCCGGTGCTGAACACGGCAACCGGCAATCCTTCCGTAAGAAGGAGAGGATCTTTAAATTCACACAGGGGTTTCAGCCTCCAGGAGGAAAACAGTGTGCTGTCGCGAATCATAACTTGAAAGTATTGAGTCTTTTTCCGATCGACCGGGAAAGTAATCCGCACTCCTGGGTAAGAGTACCCCTCCTCATTAATCTCAGCAAAATTGATGTGTTCAACTGCCAATAGTTTTACTGGTTCGGGAATCGTGTCTGTAGCCGTAATCTCAGGGAATCCGGGAACAGTAACCCGAATCCGGTAGATATTGCCTGCCTTTGCTTTGGCATTGCTGTGATAATACCCGTTTCCTGCATGAGGCAGGTTACCCAGGAGTGTATCATTCACATAACAGCTCACGGTGGCATGATCCACCAGGGTCAGCGGAATCGTATCCAGCTTTCCAGAGAGTGAAACATGGACCTTAATCAGGCTGTCAGCGGCCAGATAGCTGTTAACGGCCGGGACCGGTGTGAAATCGGGAAATTCATCCTGCACAAGCTCCCGGCAGCCCGCCAGCAACAGGAGTGCCGCTAATCCGGACATCGGAAAAAAACGAGAAAATCGTACCATTGATCAATTTTTTCAGGAAGTGAAGGTTCTGGAAAAACAAGGGGGATGATCAAAGATATAAATTATTCGTGTCGCGTGACGCGTTACCGTATCACATTATCACATTTCCACACTTCCACACTCCCACATTGGCACATTGGCACATTACTTCATTGTCACCCTCAGCTCCCCGCCAGCCGTAACTTCTTCATGGGTAATGTAGGTGCGCTCCAGCGGCTGGCCATTCAAAGTCATGGATTTAATGTAGAAATTCTGCGGGGTCAGGTTTTCTGCCGTTACCGTGAATTTCTTGTCGTCCGGCAGGTTGATGCTCACTTTGCTGAAAGCCGGGGTTCCGATCTGGTAGATTCCGTTGGCGGGGTTCATCGGGTAGAAGCCCATGGTGCTGAACACGTACCAGGCCGACATGGCGCCGCAGTCTTCGTTGCCGCAGAGGCCATCGGGCTGGTCGGTGAAAAGTGTTGTACAAATGCGGTGAACGATCTCCTGGGTTTTTTCCGGTGCACCGGCGAGGTTATACAGATAGGCCACATGGTGGCTGGGCTCGTTGCCCTGGGCATACTGGCCCACCATGCCTGAGATATCGGGTGAGGCATTCTCGCCTTCCACTTTGGCGGTGTTATTGAAAAGTGAATCCAGGCGGACAATAAACCGGTTGCGCCCTCCCATCAGGCTGATCAGGTCATCGGGATCCTGTGGAACAAACCAGGTATATTGCCAGGAGTTGCCTTCGGTAAAATCATGTACATCGTGACTGCTGTAAAGCGGATTGAAATTCTGCCGCCAGCTGCCGTCGGACATGCGGCCGCGCATAAACCGGGTTTCAGGATCGAAAACATTCCGATAGTTTTTCGATCGTGTCATGAAGTACTGATAATCCTCTTCCTTTCCGAGTTTCTTCGCCATCTGCGCGATACACCAGTCGTCATAGGCATATTCCAGAGTTTGGGATACCGACTGGTTCTCCAGGTCGGCGGGAAGATAGCCGAAAGCCATGTAGTTTTTAAGTCCGCGCCCGTCATCCATGGCGCTCTTCTTCATATCGGAAAAAGCCTTTTCATAATCGAAAGGAAAGCCCTTAAGCGTGGCATCCACGATAACCGGAATGGCGTGATACCCGATCATGCAGTTGGTTTCGCACCCCTCAAGTGTCCAAACCGGCAGCAGTCCGCTCTCATCGGCATGAGCCAGCATGGCCTTTATCAGGTCCGGGATACGCTCAGGCTGAACCAGGGTAAACAGCGGGTGTGCCGAACGGAAAGTATCCCACAATGAGTAGACAGTATAGTTATTCCAGCCATCGGTCTGTTTCACCGTCCGTGCGTTGTCGCTGCCCCGGTACCTGCCGTCAGCATCAGAAAAAAGTGAAGGGGCAATCATCGAATGATACAGCGCCGTGTAAAAGGTTGTCCGAAGCTTATTGTCCGATGTGGTCGCTTCGATCCTGCCCAGCTCCCGGTTCCACTTCTCCCTTGCAGCCTTCCTTATTTTGTCAAATTTCCATTCGGGATTCTCAATTCTTAGATTCGACAGGGCTCCCTGTTCATCCACCGGAGAAATTCCCACTTTCATCAGGAGTTCGCCCCCTTTGCCAAAGGAGAGGATTGCCTCGGTATATTTTCCGCTCATGTTGCTCATTCCGGGGTTTTCAAGACCGGTTTTATAGAGCATGAAAGATGAAATCGGCCGGTTGAAGACGGCAGCAAACCAAACCTGCTGATTGTTGGCCCACCCTTTGGATTTGCGGTATCCGGTGATCAGGGTATCGTTTTCAACCCTGATAAAGGTAGCATCCGGGGTATCCCAGTTGATGGCAAAACCCAGGTCAAGCATGAGATTGGCCGCCTCTCCCTCGGGATACTTGTAGCGGTGCATGGCCGTCCTCTCCGTGGCGGTCAGTTCTACCTTAACCGGATTCTGACGGGTCTGGGCATCCCGCAGGGTGACCCGGTAATAACCGGGAGTAGCCGATTCATCGTTATGGGAATAGACAGCCTTGAATCGCTGGTGAAACTCTTTCCCGCCATGGTATTCTGAAGCCGGGATATTCTGAGTGGTGGGCTGGAACAATATATCAGCCAGGTCTCCTATACCCGTGCCGCTCAGATGCTTATGGGAGAAGCCCACGATTATCGAGTCGGAATAGTTGTACCCCGAGCACCAGTCCCATCCGTTCGTTCCATTATCAGGGCTCACCTGAACCATTCCGAAGGGCAGTACAGCTCCCGGAAAGGTATGACCGTGAGCGGCGGTTCCGATGAATGGATTTACAAATTTGGAATAATCCTCCTGGACGTTGTCGGAACAAGATGTCAGAATCAAGGCACAAGGCACAAGGCACAAGGCACAAGTAAGGAGGAAGGAATTCGGGAAAAAGGCAAAACGTTTGAGTTTCATAATATGGCTTGTTTCACCACAAATATAACAAAGCTGACAATCTCAAGAAGTTGTCAGCTTTCTCCTTCATTTACTTGCGCCTTGCGCCTTGTGCCTTGTGCCTTGCGCCTTGCGCCTTAAGCCTTGTGCCTTGTGCCTTATGCCTTATTTCTGTCCTTTTGCGAAAAGATCCCACGCCAGCGAGCTCGCCCCGAGCACCGCGGAATTCTTGCTATTGAGCCCGGAGGGCAGGAGTTTGACTTTTCCCTTATAAATAAACAGCAGGTTATCTTCAAAAGCGCGAAGGGTTGGTTCCATAAGGAGCCCCTTTGCCAGGGTGAGTCCGCCGAAAAGAAAAATTGCTTCGGGGTTGGTATGGGCCACCACATCGGCCAGCTTAAGTCCGAGCATTTCTCCCGTGTGCTCGAAAGCGCGGATGGCCAGAACGTCACCACGTTCCGCTGCTTCTGCAATATTCAGGGAGGTCATCTGGTTGAAACTAAGGTCCCTCAGTTCCGAGGGTTCAATGGAGTCCGCCATGATCTTGAACAGGGTGCGTTTAAGACCGGTCGCTGAAACGTATGTTTCCAGGCAGCCCATGCGTCCGCATCCGCACTCACGGTTGGTGCGGCCAGGCCTGACAATGGTGTGCCCCACTTCGCCGGCGAAACCATCCTGACCATAGACAAGCTTTCCGTCAATCACGATGCCGGATCCGACCCCGGTACCGAGGGTAATGACCACGAAATTCTTCATGCCTTTTGCCGCCCCGTAAACCATTTCGCCCACTGCCGCAGCATTCGCATCATTGGTTACCAGCACCGGCCAATCGGTATGCTCATGTATAAGATCTGCCAGCGGGGTTATTCCTTTCCACACCAAGTCGGCCGGATGTTC
>MEOR01000019.1 GCA_001769295.1 Bacteroidetes bacterium GWF2_49_14
GTTCCGGTCCTGAAAATCCTGATAGAACTGCGGCAGGTATACGTAGCCGGATTTCGTTTTTCCGTCAGGGGTTCCGGTCCTGAAAATCCTGATAGAACTGCGGCAGGTATACGTAGCCGGATTTCGTTTTTCCGTCAGGGCTGGTAAGAATGAGTGATGAGGCATAGGACTCTTCCATCACAATCACATCCCGGATGAGGACTACTTCGCTGACGGATCCGTCGCGCTTGCGGATGGTAAGCCGCACCTTGGTTCCCTTCGGTCCTTTTATCAGGGCCACGGCATTATCCTGTTTCATATCGAGGATATCCACAGCAGGCTGCTCTCCCTGTGCCACGTTCATGATCAGATCATTGACTTCCATTTTCTTGCTGCGCCAGGAGGGGCTGCCGGGGAACATGTCGATGACCATCAGGTACCCGTCCTTCTGCCGGAGGGTAGCACCGATTCCTTCATATTTTCCCGACATGCTCACGTCGAACCTTTCTTTATCCCGCGGCGGCATGTAGGTGGAGTGGGGATCATAAGCAGAAATCACTGAGTTGATATAAATCGACCACCGGTCATCTTCGTCCATGTTTTTCACCCGGCTGTACCAATCATTGTAATTGTCGAGCAGGCCTTTGCGCGCTTCCGCCTCGAGCTGGTCCGCCGTTTTAACCTTGACCGTATCGGATTTCTTAACCGCTTCCTCCTGCGTTTGCAGGTTACCGGCAACCCGGGTCATCACCTGGAATTTCAGGGCCTTCCGCCAGGATTCGCGCAGCTCGGTTTCGTTCCGGGGAAACTTTATTTTATCCGGATCGGCTTCGAAGGATTCCACTTTTTTAAGATCGAACGGAGCGGTGAGATACTCGGTATAGTACGCCCTGGTTTCCAGTAACCGCTTCTGTATCAGGTCCGATGAGAGCTGGAAGAATTCGAGGTTCTTGCTTTTCCACTGGTCGTCGAGTTTCAGCTTGAATTCCGATAACTTGTCGATATCCGGCTGAAGGAAATATCTTTTGTTGAGGTCTAACCGTTCAATATAGAGATCGAACACCCGGGTGGAGAAATTATCATCAACCTTCAGGGGTTGGTAATGACGCATGGAAAGGAAAAGGGAGACTGCTTCATTCAGAACCACTTCTTTCTTGGAGGAAGGGATGAGGAAACCAGAGGAGATGACCAGTGTCATCCCTGCGATAAATATCCAGGATAATTTTCGTTTCATAATACTTCTTTGACGTAAAAGCCGGCGTAAAATTAACAGATCAGCCGCCCAATTGTTGTCAGGAGACAGGAATAAAACCGCCGCGCTCGAGTTTTCCCACGACCATTTTCACCAGGTATTTGTTTTCCAGGTTGATAGAGTACCGTCTGGCGTTTTCATCAATTCCGATAATCAGGTCCTTGTCGCGCAGCCATTTGATCATTTTGGATATTTCAGTAGGGTGTTTCTGCGGAAAGAGCATCCGTATGTCGGCAGCCTGGAAAACCTGTTTATCCATGGCAACATCCAGAATCAGGCGGTCCTGTTCGGAGAAGAGCCGCTCGAAAATCGGGTGTTTGAAGGAAGGACGGAGGATCGTATCCCGGATCAGGTCGTAATTCAGGAGGTTGTCCATCCGCTGCATATCGTCGCGCAACCCTTCCAGCGCGAATTCCAGGAAGGCAAAAACATCCTTTTCCTTGCCGTTATCGGCTTTCCTGACGAGTTTAAGGTATTTCTCCGTATCCCAGCAGAAAGAGAAAGTCGGATTGAGTATCCGGTTGGGGATTCCGCCAAAGCCCAGTTTCTTGAGCATGGCATAGGCGACCAGCCGGGCTGATATTCCATTGGCCTCGCGGAAGGGATGAATCCAGAGATAACGCTGGTGGGCGAATGCCACCTTGATGGCTTCGAATTTCGGTGTCTCCTTCTTGGTGATGTAGGAAATCAGCTTATCCATAAAAGTTTCTACCAAATGGTAGGCCGGACTGGTATCCCCGGGAAGCTCCGGACGGGCTGCAGTATGCCTGTATTTGCCTGCAAATCTGGAGCTTTCATTTGTTATGCCTTCCCGCAGGGTCCGGTGGAGCTCGGTAAAGAAACCCTGAAAAAAGACCAATTCGTTACTATTTTCATCGATAATCTTCATAGCTTCCGAAGCTTTATCGATTTCAATGGTTTTCCTTCCTTTCGCTTCGGGGTCGTCCTCCTTGGCCTCAAGGTACTTGCTCAGCCCTGTTTTATTGCCGTCCACGCGTGCCGAGAACATCGAGTCGAGATCCCGGAAAATGTCGCGTAGCTGATTATAAATAAACGGGTCAACGGTTGACTGGGTATCTTTCCTGCGCAGGTATTCAATATCAATGATAAGATCAGTAATCCTGCTGTTAAAAAGAGGTTCGGGTGAAATAATAGAAACTGACTTCTGCATGAAGCAAATAGGTGTTAAAGATCAGAAAATGAATAAAATAAAAATCTAGTACTGCCAACTACGGAGAAGTAATCTTTCAAATTTACGTAAATTGGTTGAGATGTTACGAAAGATAGTTTTTTTTTTGATGAAATCCGATATTTGTCGTTCCTATGGATAACATACAACTTGACATCAGCACCGGGTCCGGAGTGTTCAGGATCCGGCCGATCCGGGAGTCCGACAGCGAGGCAATCCGGGCTATAATATTGGAAACGCTCGTTGAGCACGGGGCAACGGGAGGCGGGTTTGCATCGTCCGACCGTGATACCCAGGAAATGTTTGTGGCATTTCAACGGGCTGGACGCAAATATTTTGTCATTGACAGGGAGGCCTCTGAGGGCCTCCCGTACGAGGCCCAGGGCGGCCGATGTTTTGGCGGGGGCGGGTTTGCCCCGTTGCCGGGCGAACCCGGAACCTGTGAACTCGTAAAAATGTACTTCCGGCCGGAGCTGCGGGGCCTGGGAATCGGGAAAAGACTGCTTCAGTTATGCATGGAGGAAGCCAAAAAGGCCGGCTATTCCCGAATGTACCTTGAAACCATCGAATGCATGAAAGCAGCGCGGGGTTTGTACGAGCATCTGGGATTTAAACAGATTGAGGGCCAGATGGGGAGTACGGGGCATTATAGCTGCGATGTGTTTTATCTCAGGGGGCTGTGATCCACCTCACCCCCGGCCCCTCTCCCGCACTCCCTGTGGTCGTGGGAGAGGGGAGTCTCTCCGAAGATTCCTCCGCTTTCTAATCCTCTTTGGTAGAAAAGAAAAACTTATTACTTTTGCACCTCTTCACACCCACACCTCACACCCACACCCACACCCGCTTCGGGGTGTAGCGCAGCCCGGTTAGCGCGCGTCGTTCGGGACGACGAGGCCGGTGGTTCGAATCCACTCACCCCGACAGAGCCAAAAGCCATTGCGTCAGCAATGGCTTTATTTTTTTCCGGGAATCACTTATCGTTCCAGTGATTAACTTTGATACATCCAACCCCTAACAGATGAATAAATCTTCCAGCAATGTCAAGAAACCAACCTACCATCAACTTTTGTTTGTTGCCGGTGGTTTGTTAATATTCCTTGGTTCGACAGGAACACTCAGTTTTATTGATTTTTTCCTCAGCCTTTCGCGGATCCGTGAGGAGTATATCCCAATGGCGCCTGATACCGGAATTATTTTCCTGTTATATGGAGTATTGCTGATTATTGAAAGTATAGGGCGACCACAACCATCGGTGCGTAGAATTTTATCGATCCTAACCGGGATAGTCTCGGTTTACGTAGCTCTTAAAGTAATCCTATACTTTGCAAAGATTGACCTGACCCTTGAGGGCGGATTCTTTCCCACCACACAAACCCTGAATCAATTCCCGATCCACCGGATGTCACCGATAACCGGAGGATTGTTTCTACTATCCGGTGCTGCATATCATCTTAGCCTTTCTGATAAACCCGATCCGGCTAAATTAAGAATGGTCAATATTGCCGGGTTTATTATAGGTAATGGAGGAGTCATTGCTTTAATGGGATATCTTTTTGGAACTCCCTTCCTCTACCATGGACATGTTATTCCTTTGGCAGCTACCACTTGTGTGGGATTTGTGGCACTTGGACTCGGCATGGTAGCTTTGGCTGACGAGGAGAGCTTTTTAACGAAACTGTTTAACAGGTACACTGCCCGTGGCCGTTTAATGCGCGTAGTGCTTCCCCTGGTCGTTTCCGCTATACTCATTCAAGGATTGGTTCAGGTAAGATTAGTGGCTGGTGGGAAGATCGACCATGCAATCATCTCGGCATTGCTAACGTTTTTATTTGGCATCATTACTCCATTGGTCATTATCAGGATTAGTAAAGAGATATACCGGAATGCTGAGCGGGCGGAGAAAGAACAGAAGGAAACTCAGGATTTGCTGGTTTCCGAAAGGGCCAGGTTGAGAGTGCTGATAGACCACCTTCCTGATCGGGTTTATTTTAAGGACCGGGCCGGACGTTTCATTGTTGCCAATAAGAGCTGCGCATTTCATGCCAGAAAGCAATCTCCGAAAGAAATCGTCGGTAAGACTGATTTCGATCTGTATCCTCCGGAATTGGCAGACCAGTATTTCAAGGATGAGCAAGACCTGATGTTGAACGGTGTGTCTCTCCTTGATCATGAAGAGCGATCCTGTGGACCAGATGGTGTAATCGGATGGACTATGGCCAGTAAAATTCCGATCCGGAATAAAGCGGGTCTGGTAATTGGTTTAATTGGAGTCAGCCGTGATATAACGGAATTTAAGCAGGCCCTTGAGGGTTTGGTGGCGGCTAAGGAATCCGCAGAACAAGCTAATAATCTTAAGGATTATTTCATTGCGAACCTTTCTCATGAGATCCGCACCCCGTTAAACGCTATAATCGGATTCTCCGAATTACTCAAAGAGGAGGTGGAAGAGGTAATGCCCGAAATATCCGAGCGGTATTTTCCTATTATAAAAACTTCAAGTGACCGGTTGGTGCGTACAATTGATATGATCCTTAGCCTGTCCCGACTACAATCAGGATTATACGTGACCAACCCGGTCACCCTTGATCTCGATTCTATCATCCGGAATCTGGTTGCTGAGTATTCCCTTCAGGCCAAGAATAAGAATCTTGAACTTACTTATGAAAACACTTTGGGTGAAGTAGTTCTGGAGACCGATGAATACTGTGTCATTCACAGTATCGCCAATGTTCTCGATAATGCCATTAAATACACGTACCATGGGTTCGTCTCCCTCAGGCTCTATCAGGATAAGCCTGCGAGGATCAAATTGGATATTCAGGATACGGGTGTTGGAATCAAGGAGGAGTATCGAAAAAGACTGTTTGAGCCCTTCTCGCAGGAAGATGTGAGCTTTACCCGAAAATATGAAGGGATTGGGCTGGGATTGTCGATTACCAGGAAAATGCTCGATGCAATCGGGGCAAAGATTAATGTAGCCAGTACAAAGGATATCGGTACAACATTTACCCTGGAATTCCCGGTTTCAGTTTTGACACAGGCAATTGCCCCTGTTCAGAAAGAAATTAAGCAGCCGTAATTATCGAAAACCAACTTGGTTTTTATTTTGTTGGAAAGATTGTACCTACATTTAGGCTGATAACCAACAGTTAAATTTTAACCATCATCGAACCCATGCAATCCCACTTTTTGGAATGGAACCCGGAACTCTCTGTTGACAATGAAAGCCTCGACAAGCAGCATCGTGAGTTGTTCCGTATCATCAATACAATATTGGATTCGGAAGGTATTGAGGTTCAATCAGAAGAGTTTGCGGAAATCCTGACCCGGTTAACCAATTACGTGCTCAAGCATTTTAAGGATGAAGAGGCTTACATGCATCAGATCGGGTATCCAAAGTTAAAGGAGCACGCACTGGAGCACAAGGACTATTCCCGAAAGGTTGCCATGTACAATGTCGGAACCATGGATCGGGATCCTTCGCTTCCGGCGAATCTTTCCTCTTTCCTGCAAGATTGGTGGCTTGACCATGTTAAGGTGAGCGACCAGGAATACCGGAGATACGCCGGGAATTCCGGAAACTCGGGAACATAATCCAATCCCCTTGAATTACCTCCAGGCAGAAAAAATATCGAAATCCTATCGCGAACAATCACTGTTCGAGTCCCTTTCTTTGTCGATTGACAAGAACCAGAAGATTGCGCTGATCGCTCGGAACGGGGCAGGAAAATCAACACTGCTGCGAATCTTATCGGGCGTGGAAGAGCCCGATGCAGGGGCTGTGAACACTATGCAGGGCTTGCGTATCGGATTTCTGTTGCAGGACCCGGAACTTTTTGATCACCTGGACGTACTGGGACAGGTGCTCTATTCCTTGCCGCAGTTCTCTGCGGCGATCAAAAATTATGAAGAGGCGATGTCGGGCGATGATCATGACCGCATGGACCTGGCGATCCGCGAAATGGATCATTTGAATGCATGGGATTGCGAAACCCGCATCCAGGAGGTGCTGCACAAGCTCAAAATCACCGACCTGAGCCAGAAAGTGGGCGAACTCTCGGGCGGTCAACGGAAGCGCATCGCCCTCGCAGCGGTTTTGGTGCCGCAGCCCGACCTGCTGATCCTCGATGAACCGACCAACCACCTTGATCTGGATATGATCGAGTGGCTGGAGGAATATCTGGGGCAGTCGCATATTACCGTGCTGATGGTGACACACGACCGTTATTTCCTCGACCGTGTATGCACTGAAATTCTGGAGCTTACTGATAAAATCCTGATCAGGTACCGTGGCAACTACGAGGTTTTCCTCGACAAGCGCCGTGAACGGATGGAACTCGACCAGCGCCAGACCGATAAAGCCTCCAACCTGATGAAGAAAGAGCTGGAGTGGGTAAACCGGATGCCGAAAGCCCGCACCACCAAGCCGAAATACCGCATCGAGGCTTTCCAGCAGCTGAAGGAGGATGCCAGGAAGGACTACCAGGCCGAGATGGGCGATATCCGAATCCAGACCAGCCGGATGGGCCGCAAGGTGCTCGATCTCTACCATCTGGCTAAAGCCTATGATGACAAGGTCCTTTTCAGGGATTTCAGTTACAAGTTCCAGCGGTTCGAAAAAATCGGAATGATCGGCCCGAACGGAGCCGGAAAAACAACATTCCTGTCCGTTATAACCGG
>MEOR01000020.1 GCA_001769295.1 Bacteroidetes bacterium GWF2_49_14
CCGTGCCATTGCATTTTCAATTGCTGATGGCCAGCTTCCGTCCAATACCGGGGCAGGATATGTGATCCGGCGTATACTGCGCCGCGCGGTTCGTTATGGTTTTACATTCCTGAACCGCAAGCAATCATTTATGGCTGAACTGGTACCGGTGCTGACTGCTGAAATGGGGGAAGCATTCCCGGAGCTGATAAGCCAATCTCAGTTGATATCAAAGGTTATTACCGAAGAGGAAAATGCTTTTCTGCGAACACTTGAAACCGGCATTACCCGGCTGGATGAACTGATTGCGGCACATCCCGGAAAGGAGCTCCCCGTAAGCGGGAAAGCCGCATTTGAGCTCTATGACACCTTTGGTTTCCCGCTTGATCTCACGCAGCTGATCTTGTCGGAAAATGGGATGACCGTGGATCTCCATGGATTTCATCAGGAGATGAAATTGCAGAAAAACAGGTCACGCAAGGCGGCCGGACAGGAAACCGATGATTGGGTAATCCTAACCGACAACCGGAATCCGGAATTTGTAGGATACGACTCACTGACTGCCGAAAGCAGTATTATTCGGTATCGCCAGATCAAGACCCAAAAGAGTACTTTTTATCAGCTTGTTCTGGACCAAACGCCTTTTTATGCAGAAAGCGGAGGCCAGGTAGGCGATACAGGCACACTGGCGGGAAACGGGGAAATTATCAGGATTCAGGACACGCGTAAGGAAAACAACCTCACGGTTCATATTACCGACAGACTTCCCGGGGATCCGTCAGCAACCTTTATCTCCAAGGTGGATGAGGGACAACGTCTGGATACCATGCGGAACCATTCGGCCACCCACCTTCTTCATTTTGCACTCCGATCCATGCTGGGGACTCACGTGGAGCAGAAAGGATCGTTGGTAAATCCGGAATACTTCCGGTTTGATTTTTCTCATTTTCAAAAACTTACCGATGAAGAAACCGAAGCGGTTGAGAGGATGGTCAACCGGCTCATCCGGGAAGACTTAAGCCTTGAGGAGTTGCGAGGAGTTCCGATGCAAGAAGCCGGAAAGTTGGGTGCCATGGCCCTGTTTGGGGAAAAATACGGCGATAAGGTGCGTGTCATCCGGTTTGGCGAATCGGTTGAATTGTGCGGGGGTACCCACATTCCCTCCACCGGAAGGATCGGCCTTTTCCGGATACTTAGCGAAAGCAGTATCGCGGCGGGCATACGTCGGATTGAAGGCTGTACGGGTGTGCGGGCCGAGGCAGAGGCCAGAAGCCAGGCAAAAACGCTGCGGGAGTTATCAGGTATGCTCAAACCCGGAGCCCCTCTGACAGAATCGGTGGCTACTCTGATGGAAGAGAACCACCTGCTTCGAAAGAAAGTTGAACAGTACGAAAAAGAAAATATCAGGCAGCTTAAAGAAACCCTTAAGAAGGAAGTAAGTGTTTTTCCCAATGCCAACCTGCTTTGCACAAGAATCCCTCTAACCGATGCCGCACAGATCAAAGACCTGGCCTACCAGTTAAAAGGAGAGATCAGCAAATTGTACCTGGTTATGGGAGCGGTTCTGGACGGAAAACCCAATCTCACCATCATGATTTCCGATGAGTTGGTTGCCTCATCCGGGCTGAATGCCGGGGCAATTATCCGTGAGAGTGCGAGAGAAATGCAGGGAGGCGGAGGCGGACAACCTTTCTTCGCAACAGCAGGGGGTAAGGATGTCAACGGGCTCGACCGTGCGATGGAAAAGGCCAGGCAGGCCTTCTTAAGTACTGCGAAATAATATCAGGGCACAAGAAACGGAAGGGCAGCGGGCAGGCATCTGTATTCAAGGGGTGCATGGCCTTCAATTTCACCGTCGGCTTCAACCACCACAACCTGACCCTCCGGCTCAACCCAAAGGCGATCGGTACGGTAATAGTGTATTTCAGGGTGCACGATCCGCTCTGCTTTTCGAAGCTTTGAAAAATTCCGGATATAATCCATCACACTCACGTTGGCAAAAATCACCAGTTCAAACTGGCCATCATCCAGCTTTGCATCCGGAGCAATGCCGAATCCGCTTCCGAAATATCGCCCGTTTGCAGCGACCAGCCCCAATACCCGCCCCTCAAACGTTTGATCTGCCCATCGGACTCGAATTTTTTTATGCCGGTAGGTTGCGAAAATGAAAAGAACTGAAAGAAAAAAGGTTAGAAAACCTCCAAGAATTTTTTTTCTCAGGTGGACACCATTCACGTGGGCAACCACCTGTGCCCCAATTCCAAGATCAGCAATGTTGTCAAAATACCGTATATATTCCGAACCATCCTCACACTTGAAAGACAGTGAACCCGCATCAAGAAGACGGGGCTGATTCCGGTGAATGAGCTCCTCCAGCTGATCCACAGAGCGTTGCATGCCGATTCCCCTGGCAAAGTCATTCCCGGTCCCAAAGGGGAGAACTCCCAAAACAACAGAATATTTTGATCCTCCTCCTGCTCTGAGAAACCCGTTAACAACTTCATTCAGGGTTCCGTCGCCACCAACGGCAATAATAAAATTACACCCGTCATCTAACGCTCTTTCGCACAGATTCTCAGCAGTCCGCGGACCCGTAGTCTCATAGAACCGGATCGTGAATTCTGATTCAAACCGTTGTAAAAGAGAAGCTCTGACGGCGTTTTTGCCACGAATCTTTGCATGAAGAATAAATCCGATAACCTCCATCCCCCGAGAAGCCCGCCCTCTTGTTTTGGCAAACCGGTTGCAATTTACAAACAAATTAATACGCTGACCGTAAGATTTGCCAATTTACCGAACTGTGTTACTTTTATACCTTTACATAATTGTATATGTTCATGGATTATACTGCCTCAGATACCCGCTACGGTAACATGGTTTACAGACGTTGCGGAGCCAGTGGAGTTCAGCTTCCCGTCCTGTCACTCGGGTTGTGGCACAATTTCGGTGGAGTTGACTCCTTCGATACGGGCCGTGAAATTGTACGGAAAGCATTCGATTCTGGTATTATTCATTTCGATTTGGCAAATAACTACGGCCCGCCTCCGGGATCAGCTGAGTCAAATTTTGGCCGGATAATGAAGAAAGACCTGGATCCCTGGCGTGATGAACTGGTAATCAGCACAAAAGCAGGTTATCTGATGTGGCCCGGGCCCTTCGGTGAATTCGGTTCACGGAAATACCTCCTTGCCTCCCTCGACCACAGCCTGAAAAGACTCCACCTCGATTATGTGGATATCTTTTACAGCCACCGGTTTGACCCCGATACACCTTTGGAAGAGACAATGGGAGCACTCGCGTCTGCCGTTAAGTCAGGGAAAGCCCTTTATGCCGGCATTTCCAATTACTCTCCGGAACAAACCGATCGGGCAGCCGAAATCCTGAGGAGCATGGACACTCCCTGCCTGATTCATCAGGTTAAATATTCCCTTTTCAGGAGAGAGCCCGAGGAGGGCTTATCCAATGTACTGGACACTAACAACATCGGAGCTATAGCTTTCTCGCCGCTGGCTCAGGGGCTTTTAACAGACCGGTACCTGGATGGCATTCCGGCTGATTCCCGGGCAGGCAAACCGCATGGATTCCTTAAATCAGAACATATAACACCCGGGATTCTGGAAACCGTCCGAAAACTGAACCGCCTGGCCGGGTCCTGGAGTATGACCCTGGCAGAGCTTGCCCTGAACTGGGTTAAAAGCCACTCATTCGTAACCTCGGTCCTCGTTGGTGCAAGCTCCGTCCCCCAACTGGACACCAATCTGAGAATCGTAACAATGCCCGATTTCACCCAAGGGCAAATTGAAGAAATAAATGCTTGTCTTTCACTAACCTAATCGATATACAATGGAAATACGCAGAATTTTCGACGTCCTTGATCATGCCCTCGAGACCTATCCCCGTCCGGATGCCCTGGCCTCAAAAGTTGATGGTCAATGGGTTACCTGGTCAACCGAGGAATATGCACGCATGGTTAAAATGATCAGCTACGGCTTGCTCTCAATGGGGTTAAAAAAAGGCGACAAAATCGTCACAGCCTCCAACAACCGTCCGGAATGGAACTTTTTCGACATGGGCATGATGCAGATCGGGGTGGTCCACGTCCCGATCTATCCTACCCTGACCGAAGAAGAAACCCAATACATTCTCGCGCACTCCGATGCACGCCTGGCAATTGTATCGGATTCCCTGCTTTACAAAAAATTCATTAGCGTAAAAACTCCGAATATTGAAAACATATTCACGTTCAATGAAGTAGCAGGTGCTCCCAACTGGAAGGAGATAGCGGAGCTTGGTGAGAAAAACGAGAAAGAGTGGGCAGAAAAACTTATCGACATAAAGTCGGCAATTGATCCTGATGAACTCCTGACCATAATCTATACTTCAGGTACAACCGGAGTGTCAAAAGGTGTAATGCTGTCTCATCGAAATATACAGATCAACCTTGCAGATGGCCTTCATCTTCTCGATATGGACCACACGGAAAAGGTCCTCAGTTTCCTTCCCCTTTGCCATGTTTTCGAAAGGACGGTACATTACGGATACCAGCTCCAGGGCTGGGGCCTCTATTATGCCGAAGGACTTGGAACCATTGCGGCCGACCTTAAGGAACTCCATGCATCGGGTTTTGTAGCAGTGCCCCGCATCTTTGAGGTTATGTATGACAAAATCATTGCCAAGGGGAAAGCCCTTAAGGGGATCAAAAAGCAGATTTTCTTCTGGGCCGTTAACCTCGGCCAGCGGTATGAACACAACCGGGTGAACGGAGCCTGGTACGAATGGCAACTTAAGCTTGCCAATAAACTGGTGTTCTCAAAATGGCGCGAAGGACTTGGCGGAAATATCAAACTGGCCATTTCCGGAGGCGCAGCACTGCAACCCAGGCTAGCCAGGGTTTTTACAGCCGCCGGCATACCGATCCAGGAAGGATACGGCCTCACCGAAACTTCCCCTATGGTTTCTGCCAATGAAAGGCACTATCCCGATAACATGATCGGAACGGTCGGTCTGGTGGTAAGAAGCGTGGAAGTTAAAATTGCCTCTGACGGGGAGATTCTGGTTAAAGGCCCTTCAGTTATGATGGGCTATTATAAAAATGAGGAAATGACCCGGGAGGTGATTGATGCCGACGGATGGTTTCATACCGGTGACATCGGAGAGCTCATCCAGGGGAAATTCCTGAAAATTACCGACCGCAAGAAAGAGATTTTCAAAAATTCCGGCGGCAAGTACATTGCTCCTCAGGCTATTGAGAATAAATGCAAGGAATCATTTTTCATTGAAAACATAATGATTATCGGTGAAAACCAAAAGTTTACCTCAGCTATCGTTTCACCGAACTTCCGGTTCCTGCATGATTACTGCGCCAAGAAAAACATCCACTATCGGGATAATGCCGAACTGATCAACAAGCCGGCCATCATCGCCCGCTATCAGCAGGAGATAAACGACATCAATAAAAAACTGCCGGCTCATGAACAGGTTAAACGGTTCCGCCTGGTAGTTGATGAGTGGACCTCGGCAACCGGAGAATTATCCCCGACACTCAAGCTGAAACGCAAAGTGCTCTATGATCGATATGCTGCTATAATAAGCGACATCTACAGCATGTCTAAGAACGACGACGAATGAGCCAGAGACCCATGAATGTAATTAATCCATTGATAATCAATAACTCGAAACTGAAAACATAGCCATAGAGCAGCTTGCTCGAATAGAGCTGGATCACATACGTTAGGACCGGGGCCAGGACCACCACAAGAGGTACAGCCCGGTCCTTTATGTTATAGCGGGTGAACATCCCGAAAACAAATAGTCCCAGCAGCGGGCCATAAGTGTAGCCTGCAATTGTAAATATCGTATCAATGATGCTCTTGTTGTTGAGAGCCCTGAATAACAGGATTATTACCAGGAAAACCAGGGACAGAAGCACATGAACACGATACCGGACCTTCCGGGTTTTTTCCTCGGAAGCCCCTCCCATGTTAAGAATGTCTATGGTGATGGAAGTGGTCAAAGCGGTCATGGCTGAGTCGGCACTCGAATAGGCGGCAGCAACCAGCCCCAGAATAAAGACAACCCCTACAACCGGATTCAGGTATCCCTGGGTGGCAATCATAGGGAACAACTGATCGGAAGCTGCGGGAATGTCAATCTGCCTCGACCTGGCAAAGAGGATCAGGAGGGCACCAAGGATCAGAAACAACAGATTGATCGGTATCAGAAGGAAGCTGAACCAGGCCATATTCTTCTGAGAGTCCTTCAAGGTTTTGCAACTCAGGTTTTTTTGCATCATATCCTGATCCAGCCCGGTCATGGTTATGGTGATAAACATGCCACCGAGAAAGTATTTGATAAAGTGTTTCCGGTCGCTGGCAAAATCATCCCAAAAGAAAACCTTGCCGAGGCCCGTATCCTTTATGGTATCAATCATGCCCGACCAACCCAGGTCCAGGTCCTGCATCAGGAAAACAACCGACAGGATCAGAGCTGTAATGAACAGCAGCGCCTGTAGGGAATCGGTCCAGATAATGGTCCGGATTCCCCCGCGAAAAGTATAGAGCCAGATCAGGCCAATCGTAATCAGCACATTAATTGCAAAAGGAACATGAAGGGCATCGAAAAGAGTCAACTGGAGCACAGATGCAACAAGAAACAGCCTGGCAGCAGATCCTATGATCCTTGAGATCAGGAAGTAAACCGCGCCTGATTTATACGACCAGTATCCAAACCGCTGACCGAGGTATCCATAGATAGATGTGAGTCGAAGTTTGTAGTACAAAGGGAGTAACAACCACATAATCACCTGATATCCTGCCAGATAACCTAAAACCATCTGCATGTAGGCAAACTGACTTGTCACTACCCAACCGGGCACAGAAATGAAGGTAACCCCTGATATTGAAGCTCCTATCATTCCGATGGCAACCACAAACCATGGCGACTTCCGGTTGCCGATAAAAAAGCTTTCGTTATTGGCGCCCTTGCTGGTAATGCGGGCAATGATCAGGAGTACGCTGAAATAGAGTAACAGGATAACCGCAATCCAGAATGGAGTCATAGAAAGAATCTGATAGAGCAAATAAAGTCAAAAAATTGCAGATCGGGTTCAACGGTGTTACATTTGGGAACTAATGACGAGAAACAGCAAAACATGGAGACCGGCCAATGATGGAACCCTCAAAATATAGTTCCCGCTTGCTGGAGAAGGCCGTTTTTGAATTTGCCAAACTGCCGGGAATAGGACGCAAAACGGCATTGCGCTTGGTTCTACACCTGCTCAGGCAGGACCTTGAGGAGGTTAACGCATTAACTTCCAGCCTGGTGCAACTAAGAGAAGAAATTCATAATTGTAAGGTTTGCCACAACATTTCTGACACGGAGGTATGCACAATCTGCTCAAACCAAGGCCGTAACCAGTCGCTCATCTGCGTGGTGGAGAATATCCGCGATGTAATGGCCATTGAGGCAACACAACAATTCACCGGCCTGTACCACGTTCTTGGAGGAATCATATCTCCAATGGAAGGGATCGGGCCGGCTAACCTGACCATTAATTCCCTGCTCGAAAGAATGTCTACCGGTGAGGTCAGGGAAGTTATTCTGGCTTTAAGTGCCACCATGGAGGGGGACGCAACCAACTTCTTTATTTACAGAAAGATGGCTGACTTCCACGTCAAAATAACCACCCTGGCCCGTGGAGTTGCGATTGGCGACGAACTTGAGTATACCGATGAAATCACCCTGGGCCGCTCCCTCCTGAACCGGACTCCTTTCGAGGACTCCTTACGGAAACAATAATGAAACAGGACTTTACGTTTAAACCCCTATGCCCCTCCTCTCCATCGTCATAGTCAGCTACAACGTCAGGTTCTTCCTTGAGCAGTGCCTGCAATCGGTCTTCAGGGCCGGTGCCGGCATCCCGATGGAAGTCTTTGTGGTTGACAATAACTCCGCAGATGGTTCCTGTGTGATGGTCAGGGAGAACTTTCCCGGTGTAATCCTGATTGAAAACCAGGAGAACATCGGGTTCTCAAAAGCAAATAACCAGGCTATGCGCAAGGCTTCCGGAAACTATATCCTGGTGCTGAACCCCGATACCGTGGTGCAGGAGGATACCTTTCGGAAGGTCCTCGCCTTCATGGAGGAGAACCCGAAGGCCGGAGCCCTCGGAGTTAAAATGATTGACGGGAAAGGTAAGTTTTTACCGGAATCCAAGCGTGCACTTCCAACTCCCTGGGTCTCCTTCTACAAAATATTCGGATTATCCGCCCTCTTCCCCCGGTCGCGCAAATTCGGACAGTATCACCTCGGTTACCTGAGCCCTGATGAGACTAATCCGGTAGATATTCTTCCCGGCGCCTTCATGCTCCTGAGAAAGTCAGTTCTTGATGAAGTTGGCCTGTTCGACGAAACCTATTTCATGTATGGGGAAGACATTGATCTTTCCTACAGGATCAGGCTGGCCGGATATTTGAATTATTATTTTCCTGAAACGGCCATCATCCACTACAAGGGGGAAAGCACAAAGAAAGGAAGCTTCAATTATGTCCTGATATTTTATCAGGCTATGATCATCTTTGCCACACGCCACTTTTCCAGGTCCAATGCCAGGCTTTTCTCAGTTTTTATCCGGATATCCGTATACTTCAGGGCTGGAATCAGCATGTTGCGGCGAATCATTACCCGGGTATACATGCCCGTGACTGACGCGGCTCTTGCTTTTGCCGGGTTCCTGATAATCAATCCATTGTGGGAATCATTCAAATTCAGCGACGGAGGACACCACCCGCCGGAATTCATCCGGATTTTCGTTCCCGCCTATATTCTCATCTGGCTTCTCTCGATTTTTTTCTCCGGAGGATATGACCAGCCGGTCAGGCTTGCCAGAATCTTCAGGGGATATCTGTATGGAACCGCTCTGATATTGGTGCTCTATTCCCTGCTGCCCGAAGCCTACCGCTTTTCGAGAGCCCTTATCATCCTGGGATCTGCATGGGCACTTATTTTCTCAATGATTGTGAGACTGTTTCTGCATCTGATCCACTTTTCACCACTCAAAATCGATCTCGGAGTGCGTAAAAGGATTGCGATTGTCGGTGGTGAAGAGGAAGCTCTCAGGGTAAGCGGTCTTATTTCCCGCACCGGCCAGTCAGTGCAGGTTGCAGGTTTCATTAACCCCGATCCGGCACGTACTTCATCAGGATCGTATCTGGGAAATCTTAACCAGATTCAGGAAATTATCAGGATAAACCGGATCGATGAGATTATTTTTTGCGCCAAAGACCTGTCCACCAATGAAATAATCCGCCACATGCTTACCCTCGGGTCGGTCCAGGCTGAGTATAAAATTGCCCCCGATTCAACGGATTCCATTATCGGAAGCAATTCAATCAATACGGCGGGCGATCTGTATGTAATCCCGATCCAATCCATCGGAGATCCTCAGAACCGAAGAGTG
>MEOR01000021.1 GCA_001769295.1 Bacteroidetes bacterium GWF2_49_14
CATGCGTCCGGCTTACATGCGTCCGGCATACATGCGTCTTTCTTAAGATTAAAGATGGGCCTGGGGGTGACTTCGGGCCCATTTGAAGTCTACCAGTTCCTGAAGCTAAGATGCTTGGTAAATCTCCCAAAGCATAAGGAGTCGGATGTCCCATAGTCAGGATGATGTAACCTGTTGAATTATAGGATCCCAAAAATCCTTATATTTGGAATATGATAACCAAGGATGACATAATTACAAAGCTTACGGAACTCAAGCCTGTTCTTTATCAGGATTTTGCGGTAAAGAAGATTGGATTGTTTGGTTCGTTTTCGGATGGCAGCAACACCAATGATAGCGATATTGATCTTCTTGTCGAGCTGGAAAGACCCATAGGATGGAGGTTCTTTTCATTGGAACTGTACTTGGAAAGTGTATTGAACAGAAAAATTGACCTGGTAACCAAAAACTCTATCAAAGAACAACTCAAGACAGATATTCTCAAGACAGTCAATTATATATAGAATGAAAAAGGAAGAACGATCCTATATATTGTATCTTGAAGATATCATTCTGTCAATGAAACGAATAGCAGAGTATCTTGATGGTTTGACCTTTCAGGAGTTTAAAAGAGACTACAAAACAGTTGATGCTGTTATAAGGAATTTTGAGATAATCGGTGAAGCATCCAAAAACCTTCCTGAGGAATTTAAAAACAAGCATTCTGAAGTTCCCTGGATGGAGATGTACCTGCTCAGAAACAAAATATCTCATGAGTATTTTGGAGTTGATTATGAGATAATCTGGGATATTGCGGTCAACTACCTTCCAGGCAATAGAATACAAATTGAAGGATTATTGTAAACAGGTATTCAATCATATGAAGTTCCAGTTTGCAACAGTACAAGCCTTTGGAATACTACTGGTCCTTATCATTCTTACCAACTGCAAAAAGGACCTCGCGCCGCCAGTTGCCAGTTTTGAAATTAATTCCAGAATTGGTTACACTGGGAGGATGTTTACATTCGATGCGGCTGGTTCGATCGATCCTGATGGCGAATCCTTTTTATTGAAATCAAGGTGGGATTTCAATGATGATGGTGTATGGGATACGGAATACAGTTCGGATCGGAGTACCAATTGGATTTACAATGAAAGCGGCAATTATACAATCCGCCTGGAGGTTGTTGATCCTGATGGTCAACTGGATCAATTTACGGATTCCTTACAAATACTTGGTCGGTTACCTGATTCAGTATTAATCGATACCAGGGACGGTCAGTTGTATCCGATTGTCAAAATCAACGGGCTGTGGATCATGGCGGAGAATCTTCGTTACGGTACCCAGATCCCAACTTCAACGAAACAGACCAACAACAATATCGTTGAATATTACCTCTTCAATAATGATTCCGCCTTTTTTAAATCATACGGGGGACTATATAAATGGGAGGAATCCATGAACTGGAGAACCGGGACACAAAACCAGGGAATCTGTCCTCCGGGTTGGCGAATACCGGAACTTAATGATTGGTACCGGGTGGATATTAAAGTACCTCACGCCTTTTTGTCCGAATATTATGGTCCTTCAAGCCTGTCTGGTTTGAACCTGACATTTAGCGGGTCCTATTTAGACGGACCGGTAAATCTTCCAGGTTTTATTGGTTCACATTTTAGTGGTGATGGGTCATCGGGTGCGTTTTGGTTCAACCACTTTTCAACAGCATCCAGTGGGATTAGGGTTTATGGTTGGATCGGGTTCTGGGAATATCCAAATTCTAATTTGGATTTGTGGAATCTTAAAGGACTTCAAATTAATAAAGCATCATTTGACCAAAGGGATAATAAAGGGAAGGTCGTTTTCATTGACAGTCATCAATCAGTCAGATGCGTAAGGGATGAATAATGGAAAAATCAATTTTTCATAGAGAGTTTGTTTTGATATTAATTGTGATTTCTGGTTTTCTCACATCCTGCGAGGATGATATAGAAGTAATTAAGGAGGGTCCAACAATACCTGTTGTTTACGGATTGCTAAATCCCAACGATACAGTCAATTATATCCGGCTTACCCGAACGTTTATTGGTAAGGAATCGGTTGCTGAGCTGGCTGGGAAGCCTGAAAACCTATTTTACCAGGATGTGATTATGACATTGGATATTAACTCTCCAGAAGGATATCCAATGAAAAGTTTTCCATTTGAGAAAGTGATTCTTGAAAACAGGATCGAAGGATTATTTGTCAGTGAACCCAATATTACGTACCAATTGAAAGGTAGTATCAGTTCATTTCTAAACGATAAATATCAAGTCCGTCTGTCTGTTATTCTTAACCAGGAAAACAAGCTCGTCTCGGCACAGCAAACATACCGCACACCCCCACAAATCATTAATCCAAAACCGAGTATCCAAAGCTATCTCAGTCTTTATTATTCCGATCCACTTCGTATCGAATGGCAGGATATTTATGGATATAGCCGATATGAGGTCCTAATGAGGTTGAACTTCTCAACCCGGTTACAAGACAGTATCGTTTATAGCAAAGTTGATGTTGGTTCCGTTCAATTGTCGAATGCGACCAGGCCGGATCAGATTGATCAAACCTTATCGCACTTCATAAATGGGGATGACTTACTTCGCCAGATTGGATTGAAAATAATCAATGATTCAAATGTGATCAACAGGTCATTGATTGGGATCGACATTATGATTGCCTGCACCACAGAGGAGTTTTTAGAATATGAGGAAACCAATCAGATCGCTTCGGATCGTTTGGGGAAACCTGTTTCAAATATTGTCAATGGAATGGGCGTATTCGCTCTTCGTACAATTACCTCACAAACAGGGTATTTGCTCGATCCTATCTCGATGGACTCACTGGTCAAAGGGCAATACACCAAACACCTACGGTTTGTAAGGTGGTAACAAAACTTGCCACAGGCTCTGGGGGAAACTGGCTGTCACTGCAGAAACTCCAGGTAATTCTCTGGATTGACGGTGTGAAATGCTTCAACCGGAAAGGCATTTGTGAACTGTTTTTATTATCTTTACTAAGTCCCCGCCATTGATAGTAAACTCCATGAAAAAGTTATGTCTGATTGCAGGCTGTCTCCTCCAGTTGGCTTTTTTGCCAATCCATGCTCAGGATTTTGGTTTTCTGCGGATTTCGTATGGTGACCAGGCGTATTATCATGATCAGTTGCCAACCCTGTTCAATCCGGATCTGATTCAGGGGGACTACCGGCTAACGTCAGTTTACACTGAATCATTGGTTTCGGATCGAACCAGGTTGCGTGAATGGGCCTGGGACATGCTCCATTGGTCCAGTCCCGTAAATATGAAAATTGGGTTCTACTGGATCCTGATTGATCCGGTTTCCTATCCTCCTGAGAAAGAATATGAGTTTAATCAGAATGGGCAGATTTTGTATTATTCTGGTAAAGATTATATTGTAAATCAGGAATTTAATAGCCAGGGCCAATTGGTTTTCGCAAGCTATCACAACCTGAGGGATTCTGCAGATTATACCTTTACCCAGAACAACATTGACTATCTTGATAATGGACAGATAAATAAGGAGATCCGGAAGTATTGCCGGGATCAGGATTGTCAGAATCCACTTCGACTGGATTCAATTCAATACCTATACAATGAGAGCAACCTGATCTCTGAAGTCAGGAAGTACTCCCAATTCCTGAGTGATCCATTCATTTTGTTGGAGCGAGACACTCTTCTCTACAGTCCAGACAAGACCTTTCTCGAAGAAATACGGTTAACGCTCCCGGAAAATGGGATCTTTCAACAAAAACATAGGATTCAGTATGACAGCCATGGACGAATAGCCGCAGAGAATTATGAAGAGAGGTCAGATAACCTGTGGATATCGACTTCACGAAAACAATACACCTGGTCAGAAGATGGATTAACGCTGATAGTGGACGGACAAACATTCCAGGATCTGGTTTGGGTTGATACCTATCAGTATCGGGAAGTTAAAAATCAAAATGGGCAACCTTTGGTTATAGAAGAGTTTTACATTGATAAACAGGGGGATTTCTATAACACGGAAACGGGATATGAAGTTTATTTGACAAAAAGAACGTATGGCCAACTGAAAGGCAGAAATTGCTGGACTTATGATCAGAGGGGTTTGGTGAGCAGCTTTTCACATTATTCTTTCATGATGCAGCCGGATTCACTTCCCGATTTCAGAAAGGAATTTCAATGGCAATCGGTCAGCTCGCTACCTGATCCAATCCGGATAAAATCAGAAATTCATGTCTACCCTAATCCCTGCAATGACCAGCTATACATAGATCTGAAGGATATTATGCCAGACCCAATCGCTGTGGCAATTTATGACCATTCAGGTAAGCTGGTCATGGACTATAATACGCGTTACAATACTGGTAACCTGGGGATTCCTGTCGCGGATCTGTTACCGGGGCCCTATTTTATCAGGCTTACCGTAGGCGATAAAATCTTGTCCACAAGATTTGTAAAGTACTGATTGATCCTGAAATACACATATGCTCATGACTAACTCCGCTCTTCAGAGCGGAGGCGGTTACACTATCCCACCTTCACTTTTCGTTTTGAGTGGATGAGCGACTCCAGCGGAATTCCCAGGTTCTTATGAAGCAGAGTGATGGTACGCAGGGAAAGCGGTCGTTTCCGGTTCAGAACTTCCGAAATTTTAGTTTTACCCCCGAAATAGGGGGCCAGATCTTTCTGTTTCAGGCTCATCTGATCCATTCTAAAAAGGATGGCTTCAATAGGATCCGGTGGATCAATCGGATAGTGCTTCTTTTCATACTGCTCAATTAAAGTTCCTAGCAGCTCCATCTCCTCGCCGACCGGTGTATCCGGGTCAATCGGATCCTCAGAAGAATGCATTAGTTCGTAAAACCGGCTGCAGGCCTATTCGTACTGTTCTTCAGTTTTAATAAGCCTGATTTCCATAGGTTAGTGTGTTGATCGCTTTCATGATTTCGGGGATTAAAGTTAATAAAAAGTTCCCGTTTGGGGTAACAATCCCAATGTGTCAAGACTAAGGGGGTGGGACAAAACCCCCGGCCTGAAGGCCGGGGTTACTGATGAGTAACCTTCTACCTTGCTGCAAAGAGTTATAGAATAACGCAATAGACAGATATTTAGCACATTAAGAATTTTAGAAATGACTAGATAAACGTCTTCGACAGACATCAGTAACCCCGGGGTCCACCCCGGGGATTTCTTCCGATGAAACCCTGCTGCGGAACGTCTATGCCGTCAAGGAACCCTCATCCCGTGTCTACCGAAACCGATAAAAGACGGCTATTGGGTAAGTGTTTTTCACGATATAGGGTATTTTATAAATGATTTTCACGGTTTGTAAGAGTTTTTCATCTATCTTTGATGTAAGTATTTTTCACAAAAGATGGAAGGAAATAAGTGTTATTCACAAGCGATAACCGTTTTTCACGGGAGAATTCCACCTGAACCCGGCATACTGGTTGGTTATGGAGCACTTATTGAGAAGCTGGAACTGCCCGTTCCGGTTCCCTTGCAGCTAGCCATAATCAGTGAGAAGCACCGGCAATACTCTGTTGATGGATGGCTGGTCCTTACTCCGAGACATCAACCGGAAGAATCCCTGTATGACCAACTGGTTTTTGCACTGAAATATGAAGGCTGCAATCTGTTGTTCTTTAAAAAACTGTTTGAGAAACTGGACCCTGCCGACATTCAAAACGTAGTGCAGAAGGAACCCTTTGGCCAATACAGCCGAAAGATTTGGTTTCTCTACGAATGGCTGATGCAGGAGTTGATACCAATACCCGATCTGAAGGAGGGTAATTACGAAGTTCTTCTCGATGAAAAGCTTCAATTTGCCAGTTCGGTGAATGTCAATTCCAGGCGGCACCGGATCCGGAACAACCTACCGGGAACGGTAGGATTTTGTCCACTTATTCACAAAACCGATTCGCTGAACAGCTACATCGCCAAAAACCTGGCGGAAAAGGCACAGGTCGATATAGCCGGTTTCCACAAAGACATTCTGATCCGGACTTCCGCATTCCTGATGTTGAAAGACTCCCGGGCATCCTTCACCATCGAAGGCGAGAATCCTTCACAAAACAGGGCAATTCAATGGGGCAAATGTATTGGAGAAGCCGGCAAGCGGTCGTTGAGCAAGGAAGAATTCCTTCGCCTGCAACAAATCATCATCGGGAATAGCAGGTTCCTCACCATGGGTTACCGGAAAGAGGGAGGTTTCGTGGGTGAATTCGACCGAATTTCAGGTGAACCGATCCCCGAGCATATTTCAGCCCGGTGGCAGGATCTGGATGTGTTAATGACGGGCCTGGCGGATACCGCAAAAATGATGGAATCCATTCGCTACAACCCCGTTCTGGCAGCGGCTTCCATTGCTTTTGGCTTCGTTTTTATCCACCCGCTGGTTGATGGAAATGGCAGATTGCACAGGTATCTCATCCACCATTTACTCACAGCCATGAGGTTTGCCCCGCAAGGGATGGTTTTTCCCGTTTCTGCTGCTATTTTGGAACGCATGGATGATTACCGCAAAGTATTGGAAAGTTATTCCTATCCGCTGCTTCCTTTAATCAAATGGAAAACCACAGCTGGAAACAATGTGGAGGTCCTCAATGAAACCATCGATTACTACCGGTATTTCGATGCAACCGAACAGACTGAATTTCTCTTCGGGTGCATCGAGGAAACGATCACCAGTGTCATACCGCAGGAAGCACAGTACCTGCAAAATTACGATGAGATGAAAATCTGGCTGGATAACCGTTTTCAGATGCCTGACCACCTGGTTGCTTTACTCCTGCGATTCCTGGATCAGAACCAGGGAGTGCTTTCAAAAAGAGCCAGAACGAAAGAATTTGCCATTTTGACGGATGAGGAAGTGAACGATATCGAGGCGAAATACAAAATACTTTTCACAGAATAGTGAGTCCCATTTTGGCCTGAAAGGAAATGTTTACCTTCAATTTTTATTTTTCCAAATGCTTATTATGAGGTCCTTAATTGCCTGTTTCCTACTAATCCCATTTCTGGTCAGTTGCAAAACGGCACCAAATCCGGTGGAAACAATCCGGATTGAAGGCGGAGCCTTTATTGAATTAAGTCAGGAAAACCTGATGAAAGGAATCAGCATGATCCCGCTTGCAACTAATCCTGGTTGCATGATCGGTGAAGGGTACAGAATATTGGATTGTACTGAAGGTTTTTTTGTTTTGGATACAAAGGAACAGGCCGTTTTCAGATTCGATTCGAAGGGGAATTTTCTTAATAAAATTGGAAAGGTTGGGAAAGGTCCGGGTGAGTATGTGGAAATCTTTACCGGGATAGTCACATCAGCAGGAGTTGAGTTGTTGGTTTATTCCGGCGGACCAAAAGTTTTCCGTTTTACTCCTGAGGGGATCTTTATCGAATCAAAAAAGTACACAGAATCAGGCACTTATTCTTTTATCTATGATCCCAAGCGGGATGATTATTTCTTTTATGGCAGCTTTTCCCATAAGATCCTTCAACTGGACAGGGAGACGGGTGCCATTAATGATTCCCTGATCAAACGAATACCCGGGACAGGCGGTCTTATAGGAAGAACCGTATTCAGTATATCATCTGACGGTTCAGTTATGTTTCACGAAATAATGAGTTCCAAAATCTTTGCGATTAACCGTGAAAGAATACACGAAAGGTATAGGCTTGATTTTGGCAACATGGAACTTAATGAGAATTTACCGACTGAGGAACTGATTACCCGTGTGAACCAGAATGGTTATTGGGATGTTTGGCAGGTATTGGATAATCGGGATTATTCCTATTTCGCCCTGACCCGGCTACAGCCCTTTAAGCCCGTTTTAAGATTTCAAATTATTTACCGCAAAGCAGATAAGCAATCGTTTTGTCTGCCTGATCAGAATGCTTCATCCATTGAGATTATTCCTGCATTCCATTTTACCGATCAAAATGAACTATACCTATCTGTGAATCCATCAGAAATAACTAATTCTTCAATATGGGAAAAGTATTTATCCGGGAAGGGAATTCAAATCTCGGCCGAGGATAACCCGGTAATCGTTAAACTAGATATCGAAAAAGTAATAGCATTTGCGACAGATGAAAAACGGTGAAATTATAATTTATCGAAGTCCTGAAGGCAATGCGAAGATTGATGTTAAGCTGATCGATGAAACCGTTTGGCTGACGCAGAAACAACTTGCCGAGTTGTATAATACGACACCACAGAATATTACTTTGCACTTGAAGAATATCTATCAAGAAGGTGAATTACAGGCAGATGCAACTTGTAAGGATTTCTTACAAGTTCAAAAGGAAGGCCGGCGTACGGTTCAACGATCACTTACTTTCTACAATCTTGATGTGATTATTTCAGTCGGTTACCGGGTTAAATCAGCAATTGCCACACAGTTTCGAATTTGGGCGACAAACCGATTAAAGGAATACATTATCAAGGGTTTTGTGTTGGATGACGAACGTTTAAAGCTCGCACGAAACAATTACTTCGATGAATTACTTTCCCGGATCCGGGACATCAGAAGTTCTGAGAAGATGTTCTATCGAAAGGTGTGTGAGATCTATGCCACTAGTGCCGATTATGATCCAGGTCTTCAGAAAACCCTCGATTTTTTTGCCATTGTTCAAAACAAATTTCATTGGGCTGTGACAGGCCAAACAGCGGCTGAAATACTTTTTAACCGTGCAGATGCTGCGAAACCAAATATGGGATTAACCAATTGGCCCGGCGAATCGATTAAAAAACAGGATATTGAGGTTGCCAAGAACTACCTGAACCCGGAAGAGCTGGACCAATTGAACCGTCTGGTTAACCAATATCTTGAATTTGCAGAGCTTCAGGCAATGAACAGGAAAGTCATGTATATGGATGATTGGATTACCAAGCTTCATGGCTTCCTGACTTTAAACGAAAAGCAGATTTTGACCGATGCAGGGCATGTATCAGCTATTCTGGCAAAGGAGCACGTTCATCGGGAATATGATAAGTACCAGAAGATGATAGTGGAGACCGAACCCGATGAGTTTGACAAGGCAATCCGGAAACTTGAGCATCGAACAAATCCCGGAGAATAAGGTAACCTAAGAGCCCGATAATTCTTCATCCTTGACCGTTGGATTCTTTGATGGCGCGGTGAGTATTGAGTGGAATTTGTGGAAACCGACTATTTTGTAAGTTTTTTTCACGGATTCACGTCTTTTGTATGCGTTTTTCACGATTTGTAAATGTTTTTCCGTTTTGGTTGTTGACGAAGAGAAAGATATCGAGGCAAGAGTCCGGTAAGATGTTCAGGTAAAAGAGCAATGGTCCCGATCTGCGCCTGAAAGGAAATGTTTACCTTGAATTTTTATTTTCACAACTGATTGATATGAGACCTGGAACCATCTTTAGTTTACTTGTATTACTACTGGCAGGTTGTAAAAGTGAACCCGATCCGGTTGTCGTTATTCCTATCATCAACGGTCCCGTAAATGAAATCGATGTCAGCATCCTGCTTGAAAATGCTACGGTTTACCCTCTGGCAACGACATCGGAGTGCATGATCGGAAGCACCTTCTTTTTTCTGGATTGTATCGATGATTATTATATCCTGGATAAGTCTGCCGAAAAGGTTTTCCGCTTTGGTCAACAAGGTGAATTCCTGAATACAATCGGGAAAATGGGCAAGGGCCCGGGCGAATATGTGAGGCTAAATGAGGGAATAATCACCGGCAGCCAGATTGAATTACTAACCGGTTTCCCGCAGACCGAGCTTTGTTCCTACTCACACGATGGAACGTTTCTTTCAAAAAAGAGCATCCTTGAGTTTCCCAGCTGGTCCTTTTTCCTGAGCCCCGGATTGGGTAAATATTTTTTCTACGGATCCAATTTCGAGCACAAAATCACCTCTGTTGACCGCCAGACCTGGGAAAAGGCGGATTCCATGCTTAAAAATACTGAAGGAGCGCAGCCATTCAGTATGCTTACTTTTAGTTCGTCTGGCGAGGCATCCGTTCTGTTCCACGAACCGATCATCAGCAAGGTTTACGAAATTACCTCCTCAGGAATCCAGGAAAAGTACCGGCTCGATTTTGGCAAATACTCTATCGGGGCGGATCCATTTCCGGAGGAACTTCAAAAGCAGTCGGAGGATCCCGGCTTGTGGATAGCAGTAAAGGTTCTGGAAAACAAGAGCTTTGTATACTTATATACCGGAAAGGATTTGCCTGATAGCGAGGTCCTTTATCAGCATTTTCTTTTCCGCAAGGAAGATAACACCTTATGGACACTGCCGGATGAAGCCGGCTTCTCGGGCTCTCTGGGTCCCGCTTTCCACCTGACGGATAAAGATGAACTATACCTTTACCTGACTCCTTCGGAAGCCGATCAGTCGAAAACCTGGAAACGGTTTTTTGAAGATAGAAAGCTGATTTTAGGCGCCGGTGACAATCCGGTAATCGTTAAACTAGATATCGAAAAAGTAATAGAATTTACACCAGATGAAAAACGGTGAAATAGTAATTTATCGAAGTCCTGAAGGCAATACAAAAATTGATGTAAGGTTACAAGATGAGACTATCTGGCTATCTCAATACCAGATAGCTGATTTATTCCAAACAGATCGGACTTCAATTTCTAAACACATTTCAAATATCTATCAATCAGCTGAATTGGACGAATTGTCAACTTGTGCAAATTTTGCACAAGTTCAGAAGGAGGGTAAACGTTCTGTTAAACGTGAGGTATACTATTATAACCTTGACGTGATAATATCGGTTGGCTATCGTGTTCAGTCATCGATAGCAACCCATTTCCGAATTTGGGCGACAAACCGACTTAAAGAATACATCATTAAGGGTTTTGTGCTGGATGACGAACGATTGAAGCTCGCACGAAACAATTACTTCGATGAATTACTTTCCCGGATCCGGGATATCAGAAGTTCTGAGAAGGTTTTCTATCGGAAGGTTTGTGAGATATACGCAACCAGCGCAGACTATGACCCAAGTCAACCGAAAACCCTTGATTTTTTTGCCATTGTTCAGAACAAATTCCATTGGGCAGTGACGGGTCAAACCGCCGCAGAGATTCTGTTAAACCGCGCCGACGCAGGGAAACCAAATAATTGGCGGGTCCAGCGAAGGAGCACGTTAATCGGGAATATGATAAATACAACCGTATGATAGATGAAGTGCAGTCTGATGAATTCGATAAAGCAATTAATAAACTTAATTCCAGAAAAGACTAAGTCATGAAAAGTATTGTTGTGCTTTCTATCAGCCTGTTACTGTTAGCAGGCTGCGGTTCCCCGGTTGAAAAGGCAGGTTCGAACCACCTGACCCTCTGGTACAACCAGCCCGCCAAAGACTGGAACGAAGCTTTGCCGGTGGGCAACGGGCGCCTCGGTGCCATGGTTTTTGGTGATGCTACTCATGAAAAAATACAGATCAACGAGGAAAGTATCTGGGCCGGGTGTCCGGTGAACAACAACAACCCCCGCTCGCTTCAGCATCTTCCTGAAATCCAGAAGGCCCTGTTTGAGAGCCGTTTCAGGGAGGCCTGGCAGCTGGCCAACGACAACATGCTGGGGACTCCCCCGCGGATCCGGTCGTACCAGCCCCTCGGAGATCTGCTGATCGATTACGGATGGAAGAGCGAACCAACGGATTACCGCCGGTCACTCGACCTGAAAACCGGGATCGCGGCTACGGAATTCACCGTCGACGGCAAGAAATACCGGCAGGAAGTATACGCTTCGGTTCCCGATATTATCCTGATCATCAATATCAAAGCCCTGGATGGCGGCAAAATCGATGCAACGATCTCCATGACCCGCGAAAAAGATGCCATGATCACCACCGACAGCGACGGCACCATCCACCTGAACGGCCAGATTATCGACGGCGAGGATGCGGGCAGCGGTCCGGCCGGGGAGCATATGAAATTTGCGGGGGAGGCGAGGATTACGCACAATGGCCAATCCACCTCACCCCCGGCCCCTCTCCCGCGGTCGCAAGCTCCCGGGAGAGGGGAGTCAGCTCCTGCCGGATTCACTGTTAATATGGCATCTTCAATATCTCTGCGTCTATCCGCTGCAACTGATTATTCAGTCAACCAACTGAATTTTGATCGTTCTATTGATCCGGCGGCGGTATGCGCGAAAACATTGGATCAGGCTAAAAATCAGACGGATAAAAGCCTGATGAAGAGGCA
>MEOR01000022.1 GCA_001769295.1 Bacteroidetes bacterium GWF2_49_14
CTTTGGAACTGAGCTGGTTGAGCTGGGCCGACAGAAATTTACCCGCAGTTGAGCGAACCAGCATCGAAGTTCCTCCGGATTCTGTCTGCAGTGGATTCTCCTGGACAAATCTTCCCAAAACCAACAGCGCAAATACCTGCTTGTTCAGGGCAGATTCATCTTCATTCAGTATGATCAGTTTTTGATTCACGGCTCCGCCCAGGATACCCTTCTGATCAGGTGGCAATTGGATTTCAAAACTGATCACCGGTGTTAATATTTCACCCCGCAATTTCAACAGTACTAAAAACGGATAGCGCTGCTTATAACCGCCTTTTTCAATGTCGCTCAGGCCGGACATCTGGTCAGCCACAAGGTCATAAGGCGTTGCCCTGACGGCATAGGTAGCATTGATGTTAATCTGTGCATCAAGGGGATCTCCGTTCCAGATGATGGTACTCCCGGGAACAATATCGAATTTCCGCTTAATTATCGATTCAAGGGAAACGAGGTAACTTCCGTCATTTAAATTGTATGCTCCCGTCAGGGTCATTTTACCACTACGGTCGAGGGCAAAGCTCAAGGCAGCTTCCCCTTTAACCACCAGGGAATCTGAAGAGGAGGGATCCAGTAATAATTTCAATGTGGCTTGCTTATCCACTTCGATAACGGCGGAAAGATCAATCCCGGTAAAGCCAGAATTCCCTTTTTGCCCGTCTGCCGCGCGGCTAAGGATTCTATTGAGCGTCACCGTATCCGTAAAAACGACAACATCCTCTCCCCTGTCGGTAGTGAGTTTGTTCTCAGGAACCGTGAATGTGAAGTTCGATCCCTTTTTGATCTTAAGTTTGGCATTGATAACCGGCAGAGACATGGGACCCCCGATATCGATCCGGCTGTCAATGACCATTCTGCCATAAAACTCCTTGTTGTCCCGTGCCGTGGTGTTTAAGAGCAAAAAATCATCGGAAATAACCTGCAGATCAAAAATGAAGTCCTTGAACTGCTTCATCTTAATGGTTCCGTTAAGTGTAGCGGAATGCTTGTCTTTGTCCAACAGGGTAAAATCGGTAAAGTGGATTCCATCCTTTTGAAGTTGGATGGTTTCATTTTTTAATTCAAGCCGGTTGTTAATGACGGCAGGATTGACAAATGCATTATTGAAAGCTATCTCACCCGTGATTTCTGGTGCATCAGTTTTTCCTGTGACAGAAATTTTTCCGGAGAGTGTGCCTGATGCTTCCTTGATATTCCCCATGGAAAAAGCTTCCAGGGTTTTCATGGAGACCGATTGAATATCAGCCTGGATATTTATTGAATTATCACCACCCCCCGTGATATAAAAGCCGTCTGCACTAAATTGATTATCAGGACCCGCCAATCCGACATTGATATCAAATTTTCCGGGGGATGGATTTGTGGCTTTTAGCGATAAATCTCCGATTGGAACCGCCCGGAAAATCAGGTTACTGATTTTGGCCGCAGCAATAATACCATATGTACTGTCGACTCTTTTCAATAAAACATTTCCATTCAAGGTCCCTTTCACCAGACTGGTGTCCTTCTTTATTATGCGCGAAATATCATCCAGGTTAAAATCCTTGAGGGTAATGTTCAGGTCATCATTAAACTGATCATGCGCAGAGGCAATGGTTACCAGGCTTTCAGTTTTACCCAGGGAAAAATTATGGATCCGGAATCCCGGTTTTCCAAATTCAACATAATTATCGGCTGACAGCTCCCAGCGGTTATCCATCAGGTAAAATTCTCCGGGATCCAGTGACAACCTGTAATTGGACTCATGTTTGACCAGTTGCGCATGCAATACCAGCTTTTTATTTTGAAGACTGTCAATTGAGGAAACATTGGCAATGATTTTACCCTCTGATAGTTTCCCTTCGATCAGGGCATTATCCAGCTGGATCTGTGAACTTGTAACCTTGCCGGCAGATATCTTGTAGTTCAAAGCGGCTACATCGGAATTCACATCTATGGCAAGGCCTGAAATACTGGTCGTTCCATAGGTGATTTTTGGCAATTTGGCCGACAGTATCAATTCGTTTGAAGCCTGATCAAATTTTCCCAGAATGACCCCCGGTTCAAATTCTTTCAATTGAGGAAGGAATGCCTCCGCGAGAATGGGATGATTATGGAGTTGAATTTCAAAAGTAAAAGCCGATGGTTTGCCTGATTGTTTTATCGGGCCAGCCTCGATTAGCGGGAAATAGTTGTTTATGAATTGACCGACTGCATCAGGTAATGCGGTTAAAGAAAGGGTTCCGGCATATTTTATTCCGATAATGGCACTGCTGATGTTTAATTCGCTTTTTTCCGGCTCATTAATCGAAGCCAGCAGCAGAGAATCAAGCAAATATTTCTTCCCTTCATGAATCATGATAATGTTGCTGATCCCTGCAGTACCGTTTAACTGATCGTATTTTTCCCCTTTCAGATCAATGGCAGCAGTTAGCGCAATACTCAGGTCATCCTTGATGAGATTGAGCTTCTTAAGATCAGCGCCCTGTATGGTAAGAACGAATTTGTACTCCTCAAACCCCGGGTTCAGGTTAACCTTTCCCGAAAAATCAAACATGGCATTTTCATCGTTCAGGTTGATTTTACCTTCGAATTGCCTACCGGAAATGTTGCCTTCCAGGTTGAAATCATGATACAGGTATTTGTTTAAGAAGACTTCAGATATCTGAGCCTTTAAACTCGCCCTGATTGTCTTTAAATCAAATCCTTTCCCCTCTGTTTCTGCGGTCATTGAAACAGGTCCGAACATCTCCTTGTTTTTTAACAGGCTCCCGAGATCGAATTTTTTCAGTTTTGCTCTACCACTGAAATTTTCCTTTTCATCTATACTGGCGTACAGGTCTGCCGATCCATAGCTGCTGTGTATAGTAATATCGGTCTTAAAGGATTGGATCAATCCCTCAAAGTTGATTGTCAGACTGATCTTTTCCGGAAGCTCAATGCTGTCGGGTATAGCCGGGCCTGCCATCATTTTCAGGTCTTCCCGGCCAGAACTTATTTCCAGATCCGGAAAGATAAAGCGGGTGGTATTGATTTCAGGTAACCCGACAATAGTAAAATCGGTCAGCAGGGTGGTGCTTTCCCCCGTTCCTATAGCAATGTCAGTTCCGGAAAGGTTGTTTATGGGGCCATGGATACTTCCTGATATAGTTGTTATGTTCTTCAGGTTTTTAAAAAATGCCTGTTCACCAAGGAGCGGAACGAAATAGAGAATATCGGAATTTCCGATTTTTACTTTTTTCATGTCCAGATTCAATATCAGCCAGGGCAGGGAATCTTTAAGGGAATTCAATGAGGAATAGCGGATGTTAAAATCTCCTTCGATGGAGGAATTTCGGGTGCCGGCTTTCAGGTTATTTGCTGTAATCGAGTGTTGATCCATACTGAATTCGGATTCAAAACCGGTTATGGAAAAGTTATTCCGGTCCGTTGCCTGGAAATCTATCACAGTGACCCCGGTTTTCGCTGCGGTATAGGTTATATCCTTTGCTGACAGTATTACATTATTGTATTCCAGGTAATTAGCGTCGAAAGCACCGATCACCTCAGGCTTGCCCGCAATCCGGTATATCATGGAATTGACTGCGAGCTCCGCCCGTCTCACCGATAAGGCCAGCTTATCTTTTAAATCGATTTCGATTGTTTTCATGCTCAGGTTTTCCAGATCTGCTGATGCATTCATTCCCCCATATGCATCATCATAGAAAAGCCGGATCCTGTTTAATGCCATGCGGTCTATGATAATATCCCAGGCGGGCTTTGTTTTATCCTTGACCTTGGGTTGGCTGGCGGTATCTGTAAAGGCTGTGACGAGAAAATTAAAATTGAACAGGGAGTCATCAGGCATCCGGTTGATACTGAACTTTGCATCCTCCAATGATACCGACCTGACATGAATCTTATGCCTGAGTAAAGCACGGAACACGATGTTGATTTTTAGCTCCCCGGCATATACCAACGTGTCCTTTTTCTCATCTTCAAGGTGGAATCCGGTAAGTACCACGGATTTTGGAAAAGCAATGCTGATTTTTTTAAATTCTGCCCGGGTATGTGTTCTGTCGGTCAATAGGGAAACAGCATAACGGGTAAGCTTTGTCTGAACCGGTGGAGCCTGGATGAGGACCGCAATGGCTATGAAAATAAGCGCCAGGATTGTAAATGTCCAGATCAGGAATTTAGCCGCCTTTTTTAGGAGGGAAACCGCTTTATTATTTTTTTTCATATAGACGGAGCCGGTTCCTGAGTGCGGTTATTTCATTCTGCTGTGTGGTAATGCGTTGCAGCAGGTAGGTGATTGTCTCAATACCTTCCAGGTTAATGTCAAGCTCATAATAGAGGCGGATAAATTTCTCTAACTGCTGCAACTGCCCGTTGTCGATAAAACCTGACTCCTGAATTGTGGTAATGGAAATCAATCCGTTTTGACTTAGCGAGCTGACAAATGAAACCTCGATATTGTGGAGGGCACAAAACTCATCAAGCGCTATCAGAGATTCTTTTTCCATGGTTCGCAGTTTTAGCTCGATAATCCGGCCAGTTCCCCAATAAGCGATTTTTGCTTTTCCGTGAGATTGGTTGGGATTTTAATGACATAGGTCACGAACAGGTCACCGAAATGACCGTCGTTCTTATACACGGGGAATCCCTTCCCTTTAAGTTTTATTCTGCTTCCATTCTGCGTTTCGGGTTTAACCTTAAGTTTTACCTTGCCATCCAGCGTTTCAATGGTGATCTCACCTCCCAGGAGGGCTGTGTAAAGATTCAGCTCGGCCGTTACATAGAGATTGTCGCCCAACCGCTTGATAGAATGGTGATTGGCAATGGAGAACGAAATATATAAATCCCCGTTGGGGCCGCCGTTGATTCCGATGCCACCGTGACCCGGGATTTTTATAGTTTGTCCGTTTTCAATTCCTGCCGGTATGGTTATCCTGATATTCTTTCCGTTGACTGTCAGGGTCCTTTTATGAGCAGTATAGGCATCGAGGAGGGTAAGATGCAGTTCAGCGGTCAGATCATCGCCCCTGTATTTCGCCTGGCGGCTCCGGCCGCCTCCCGGCGAACCCCCGAACATCGATTCAAAGAATTCTGAAAAATCCGCTCCGCCCGGCTGACCGGATTGCCTTTGCCCGCGTGCATTTGATGTGTAATTCTGCCTGGCATTTGCTTTCTCAAATTCTTCGGAATGCTGCCAGTCTTTTCCGTATTGATCAAATTTTTTGCGCTTTTCCGGATCGCTCAATACTTCGTTGGCCTCGTTGATCAACTGGAAATTCTTTTTGGCATCCTTGTCGTTTGGGTTTAAATCGGGATGGTACTTACGCGCCAGCTTCCGGTAGGCTTTTTTTATGTCGGTCGGTGTGGCTGTTTTATCGAGCCCTAATAGTTTATAATAGTCAATGAATGCCATTTTCTATAGTCAGCTGTGCAACCGAAGAGGGAGGTGTTTTGCCTGTAAACATTTTGGCATAGGCTGCCGTGAATTCCGCTCCGAAAAACATGATCATGGAGGAATAGGATACCCAAAGGAGAATCAACACTACAGATCCTGCCGCCCCATAAACAGAACCCGGATTTGTCTTACCGAAATAGATGGCCAGGGCTGTTTTACCTATCGTGAACAGCACTCCGGCAATAAGGGCGCCAAGCCACACATCTTTCCATTTAATCTTTGCGTCTGGTAAGTATTTGAACATCAATGCAAAAAGTATGGAAATGATGCCGAGGGACAAAACAACATTGAGTATGTTGAAAAGAAGTGCTGTAAACTCGGAGGCATCCGCTTTAATCCAGTTGCTCATCGCCGAAAGTGCGGTTGAAATTACGAGGGAGATCAACAGCAGAAAGGCAATGGCTAAAATCAATCCAAATGAAAAAAGCCTGGCTTTCAGGAATCGTACAATCCCCTTTTTCGGAACCGCTTTAACCTGCCAGATTATATTCAGGGATTTCTGCAATTCAACAAAAACCCCTGTTGCCCCGATGAGCAAAATGAAGACACCAACCACAGAACCCAAGAAAGTAGTTCCGGATCGACCTGCCAGAGTTAACATCTGTTCAATTTGCAAAGCAGTTGCTTTACCCATAGTGCTTGATACCTGTTCAATTATGCTGGTACTGACTGCCTGCTTTTCAAAAAAATAACCCGTGATGCTTATAATAAGAACCAGTAATCCGGGAATACTGAAAATTGAATAATAGGCGATTATTGCACTTTGCCGGAATGGTTCTTTATGGATCCACTCCTTGAAGGTTATTTTGAATAATTTGCCAATATTTTTCACGATGATCAGTCAAAAAGGATTGCATACACAATAGATCCCATAAAAATACCGCCCGGATGGTTGACGGTTGTTACATAACTTTGCGAAAAGATTACATGATTCACACTTTATGGAAAGTCCGGGTATATTGAGTACCTTTGTAATGTGATTAAGCTGTTGTTTTCCCTTTTGATTTTTTTGATTCCTGCTGCTAACCCCGGAGGTGCCTCTGAATCCCGTCCGGTTAATCATCCCGGAAATGACCTCTACTCTTCCATGAATTTGGCTGAAATCGGATTATCGGAAGATGTATTTGATATGGCAATCAAAGGGTTACATAAACTTGATTCCATTGGGAGGCTTCAGAATCCGAATCTCATCACCATAGCCGACTATTCGCAATCCTGCAATAAGAAGAGATTGTATATAATTGATTTAAAGAACAAAGAGCTTCTTTTTAATACCTATGTTGCACACGGCCGGAACACGGGCGGGGAGTATGCCGAGAGTTTCTCAAATGCCGAGGGATCATTGAAAAGCAGCCTGGGCTTTTACATTACTGAAAAGCCTGTTACCGGATCTCATACCGGATACTCACTCCTGATCGCCGGCGTTGAAAAGGGCTTCAATGATAATGCTGAGAGGCGTGAAATAATCATTCATGCTGCCGATTATGCCACAGAAACCTTCATAAAGCAAAACGGACGCCTGGGCAGAAGCCTGGGGTGCCCGGTTGTTCCGCCCGAATTGAACAAGCCGATTATTGAAACCATTAAAGGTGGAACCTGCCTTTTTGTTTATCATCCTGACACCCAGTACCTGGCCTCATCCACCTTGCTTCATTAAGCCATAGACATCCGGCAGAAAGGTGATTTTCCCACTTTCTACCTTAATCGGATTATAAATAATGAAGACCGGAACTTTAACAGGTAACGGCAGCGTTTTCGATTCCGTATCCTTTTCCCCTTTCTTTAATTCCTCCAGGTCAATCTTACCCATCAGTAAGGCATCGGCAAGAATTAATGGCTTTTCCAGGCGGATGCATCCATGACTTAAGAACCTGACTTCCTTTGCAAAAGAACCTTTCGAACTGGTGGAGTGAAGGAAAATGCTGAATGGATTTTGGATGTTAAACTTGATCACTCCCAAATCATTTGCTTCTCCGGTAGATTGCCTGAAATAGTAGGGGAAATTCTTCGAAGTATAATCCTTAAGATTCAACTCTGACTCCTCTACAACGTTTCCCTGCTCATCTACAATATCGAAATTCTTCTGCTCCAGATAGTTTTCATCTTTTTGTGCTTTGGGAAGAATTTCGTTAACCCCAATGGTGAAGGGAACATTCCAGTAAGGAAACGTGATAATGCTGGTGATATGTGATGCCATGGTCGGGGTGGGAGTGGATTTCTTGCCAACCACCGTGCGCATTTTGATCAGAAGTATATCATCGCGGTAATACTCTGCTTCAGCCGCCGGAATATTTACAATTATGTATTCGGGTCCATGGTTTGCCGTCAGGAATCTGCGATAATTCATGGCCAGAACAACCCTTTTGTAATTCAGGGTGTCCGTCGGCCTTACGGAATCACGAAGGTAGTCTTTCAGAACCCGATAATCCGGATCTTTGCAATCAAGGGTTGCCAATGTCAGGGAAGCTGGTTCCCCGGGTTTTGCCTTCAGCAGCTGGTTAATGTAGAGGGTATCATTGGGATGGCTTAATTCATCATAATCGAATTCTACTTCGCCATGATGCAGTTTCTTTAGGAAATCAAGTGATAATCCAGTTAACTTTCTGTCAATAAGTATTTTGTGAGTCTTATCCAGGGTCCATCTCTTTTGAATAGCCTTGCGGATGATCCCGATTTGCGCCCTATCAACGTCCAAACCCAGAAGAGGGGCGGATTCGATTTCCCGGAGCCAGGCGTTGGCCATTTTTACGTTTCTTCCTGAAGATAGCCAAAACAGTTTCTGATCCGTTTTGGCGTAAAACAGTTCTGATTGAGCGGCTTCCTTTGAGCTAATTTGCTGGGCAAAAGCATTGTATGCAAAACAACTTAAAAATAGGATAACGATGAAGGGTCTGACGTTTCGAAATAGGATGGTTGTGGTGGCGTTATACAATGAGGGCCCTCCTTTTGTCTTCAAATTCTTCTTTACTGATCTCCCCCTTGGCATACCTGTCTTTTATAATATCCAGGGGCGACTTGTTTTTGAGACGGTTATATTGTCTTTTCTGGTTTATAATTACTCCAATCAGAACCAGGATAATGACAATGGCCGTAATTCCCAGAATCCAGCCATATCCCATCTCCCATCCGCGATTTATCTCGTTAATCATGACATTGGTTTATTTTTTTTTCTGATAAGACACTAATAGTATGATTCCTCCAACCGCTATAACGCCAATTCCGATTAATGGTGACCATTGCAGGTTATGGGGTTTGTTGCGGGTGATTTCAACCGTTCCGATTTCTGCAACTTTTTCGCGGGTGAAGAACTTGATGGAAGTAAAGATGGTCAATCCCAAACCCAACAGTATGATGAAGATTCCTGCTGCTTTCATTTCTTTATTATTAGTGACTGATTACAAAACAAAGGTAGGTTCCCTGAAACGGAATGTGTTACATAGTTTCCAAAGAGAGTTACATAATTCACACTTCTTGCTATAGGGCTGAATGCTTCTTCAGTTTGATCAACTTGAAAACTTCGAACCCTATTATTGCCCGTCCATGACCGGTCTCAAATTAACTGCGTTTTTTTGTTGGCACGATGAACAGGGGTATGGTGGAGTGTCGTAGAACTTTTTCCGTAACACTGCCCATTACAATGTTTTCCAGCCATTTACGGCTGTGTGAGCCTAAAACGATCACATCTGCCTGATGATCCTTTGCAGCTTTGATTATGGAATCGGCAAATTCACCTTCCCTGACGAGGGTTTTAATATCCTGATTACCGAGGTGATTTTTTGTTTTGTTCAGAAAATGCAGGGAAGCCTTCCTTAAGCCGTCAATACTGTCGAATTGCACGGGGCCGGTGTCCAGATAGCCGGTAAAACCCATGATCGGCGAGTATTCCGTTGATGAATAGTAAGTGGGATCTGATATGACATGTAAAAGGATAACTTCAGCGCCCATCGATTTTGCCAGGGCAAATCCGGTTTCGGCTACTATTTGTGCGGTGGGATCATAGTCCATCGCGATCATTACTTTTTTCATGTTGTTTATGTTATTGATTTAAAATAAATTAAGTGTACTTCATTTACATTTCGTCGAAAAACGGGGTTCTGCTCTCTTCCACGCATTGTGCTGCATACAGATAGAGTGCGGCGCTCCAGGTTTGCCAGTCCTGACCCATCGGCTCGCCATCCTGTGCCTTGATCCATTCATTGAAGCCGTAATCATCTGTTGCAAAATTTGTGCTTCGGATGCATCGTGTAAGGGCAAGAAGTTTTTCCCCTGCCAGACTGAACCGTTTAGCCTTTACCAGGGCGGCAATATAGAAGCCGCAGATAAATGGCCAGATGCCTCCGTTATGGTATTCACCCGGATTGTTATAGATGTAATATCTGGGCAGCCAGTCGGGATCTCCCGGCTTGATGAAAGGGAAAAAATTGGGCGGCAGGTTAATGGCCAGCTCCCCCCTGCTTTTCATGCTTTCGCATTCTTCCTCGATCCAGGAAATCATTTCATTGGCCCGGGTATGGGAAGCAATCCCGGAAATTATCGCCAGACTGTTGCCCAGTAAATCAAATCGTTCGCTGCTGTGTATCTTGTAAGACCACAGGGCGTAATAGGGCTTGTGTTTAACCACAAGACCTTCGTGGACATGGTGATGCATCTCGCCTTCGGTAATCGTAAAACGGCCCATTTCCTGGCGCACCTGTTCTGCCCGGGCGGATTGGTCAAGAAGTCGAAGATAACAATAAACCAATGTGTTGACATAAAGTCCGTATCCGGTAACCCACTGCTCATCACGCCAGTCACTGGTGGGCTGCTGAGCAATCAGATACCGGTCTGACGGACTTTGATACTCCATCCAGACCATGGCTTTGTCTGCGGCTCTTTTCAAAAAATCCTTCTCACCGGAGACTTTCCTGAAAATGCCAACCCCCATTAAAAACAAGGGAGTTGAATCGCTGGAACCGCGGTCATCCTTATCATGCACGAGCGAGGGAATATGCCCGTGCACGGTCTGATTTTCCGATAGGGTAACCAGGACTTTCCGGATGCTGTCAATCAATTTTTGGTTGCCGGTAACGGCAACACCAAGAATTGAAAACATCAGATCCCGCGTATACGGTTCCGGGTATCCCCAGCCAGCCGTCCGCGGCAGCCCGTGAAAAGGCCCGTGGGCATTGTGCAACAGCACCTCCACCGCCGCCTTCTTTGCCTCCTTAATCTCTCCTAATGAATTCATTAGCATACAATTATCAAATTTTATCACATCATCAAATCATCACATCAACAAATCATCACATCATCCAATCCCGAATCTTTCGTGAACGATCTCCAGAAACCGTTTGGCCACAACACGGTAATCAAAGTTCTCAACCACGCGTGCCCGGCCGGCCTGGCCCATTTTCTCACGGAGCGGTGCATCGGTCATAAGCTGAAAAAGGTATCGGGCAACATCCTGAACATTTGCCCGGTAGTCGACGGTTCGGGGGATCTTGAAAATGACTTTATGTTGTTCCTCAAAGCCTGATTCCCCGCCGAGCATAACTTCGCTTATGTCAATTTTTCGGGCAATGCCCGCCAGAAATGCGGTCTCCCCGTGTATCAGCGTATCAAGCATCCCCATCGCTTTAATGCTGACAACAGGTTTCCCACAGGCCCCGGCCTCAACCTGGGGCATACCGAAGCCTTCGAGCCTTGAGGGTGCGGCATAAATGTCGCATGCTCCCATCAGATAGGGCATGAAGTTCCTGGAGATAGTGTTGGTCTCATACGTGACATTCTTGTTGATGCCCAGATGTGTTGCCAGCTCGAGATCAAGAAGGTTTTGTGCTTTGGTCCGGGGCTGTGGCCATACCTTGCACACATATTTCCAATCCGGTGCTTTCGAATCAATGATGGCAAGAGCCTGCATGACCTCCTGTGCCCCTTTGGATGCTGCATCCCCCCCAACGGTCAGAATCATGAGCTGATCGGCCGGGATGCCCAGGGCTTCACGGACAGCCAGAATTTTGGGATCATCCTTTTTAAAGGGGATAAAGGAATCGGTGTCCACTCCCACAGGCAGTACCTCAATATTATCGGGGTTAATCCCATCCCTGACATACATCTCTTTAACCCAATTGGAGGTTACCAGAATTAACGG